>DASWEH010000272.1:0-9317 GCA_036394895.1 Anaerolineales bacterium | reverse complement strand
CGTCAATATTAGTAATCGCCTTGGGACCGATCCCAGGCAATCCAAGCACCTTGTTGGCATCCATCTTCATGGACATCATCAACGCTCCGACATTGTCAATCCCTGCTTCAACCAGAATATTGAAGACATGTTCCTTAAGTTCAAGCTGTTCAAGCGGCATAGTAAAGGCAACAGTGGGCACTTCGGCGCGGGCGGTAGTAACTTTCTCTTCCTCGGCGCGCGCCGCGTCTTCCTTGATTTGGATCGTGCGACGCTCCACCCGATCAACAAACTGCGAGAGCATGGTGAATTCTTCTGGCGTGATCGCACGATTCTCTGCTTTCTTAGCCAGAACTTCTTCGATCGCCGGAATGGATTCCATAGCAGTAGGCAGCAGCGCAGCCAACCCCGAATCACCCTGCAGTTTACGGATTGCGTCAGATGCAGCCTCCGCCAACGACTTGATATCGATGCGCCAACCGGTCAGCTTCGCGGCGAGACGTGCATTCTGTCCATCGCGGCCGATCGCAAGGCTTAATTGATCTTCATTGACTACCACGGTCGCGGTCCGATTACCTTCCACTTCAGAAAGATAAACACCACTCACCCGCGCGGGACTGATAGCTTTGGAAATATAAACAACAGCATCCGGGTCCCATTGGATGATATCGATTTTTTCATCGTGCAATTCCTTGACGATGGCTTGAATGCGGACACCCTTGATCCCCACACACGCGCCCACTGGATCAACACCAGCCTGTGTCGCCATCACAGCGACTTTGGCACGCGCACCTGGCTCTCGCGCAATCGCACGGATCTCGACCACGCCATGATAAATTTCGGGGACTTCATTCTCGAGCAAACGTCGCAGGAAATTGCGATGTGCACGCGAAAGAACAATTTGAGGTCCGCGTGAACCGTCTTTTACTTCCAACACAACCGCGCGGACGCGGTCATGCACTTTGAAGCGCTCGCCCGGAATTCTCTGATTCCCGGGCAATACGCCTTCAGCCTTCATATCGAGACCGATTGTGGTTGCTTGGACATTCGTTGCTTGAACGATCCCACTGACGATCTCACCCACCTGGCGTTCAAAGTATTGCATTTGATTCGACCGTTCCGCTTCACGAATACGCTGTTGAATCACCTGACGCGCGGTCTGCGCGGCGACACGTCCGAAGTCTGCGGGGGTGGTTTCGACCACCACCATATCGCCAAGCTGCGCTTCCGGATTGACCTTGCGCGCTTCCTCCAGCAGAACTTCAGTCTTTGGCTCCTGCACGTCTTCTACCACTTCCTTCTCGGCGAAGACCATGACTTTGCCAGTGTCAGGATCAATTTTGGCTTCTACATGTTGTGCTGTCGACGCGTTGACAGCCCGCCGGTAAGCCGAAACCATGGCGGACTCAATCGCTCCAAGGATAATGTCCTTTGAGAGTTGTTTTTCTTCCAGCACTTCGTTGAAAGCCAGTGCGAATTCGTTCTTTGTCATGCTAATTGCTCCGTATACTCCTATATTACAAGCAGAAAAGTGGGGGTTGCCCACTTCTCGGTGCGTGCGGTGATCAGTTCGTCGTGCATCATTATTTTAGCACGGGCGGTAAAAACTTGCAAGATATAATAACCGCCATGTCTCAAAGAAGCCTCGATAAAGCCGCGTTACGCGGTGAACCGTCCTACGTTTGGCGAGCCGGGCAGGCACGCCGACTGGAAATGATCGTGCGTGCCGCGGGAGACCGCATCCAAGGATATCTTCTCGAAAACGGATGCGGAGTCGGCATGTATGTGCAACACCTCTCCTCTTTTGGGGGAAAAGTGATCGGATTGGAATATGACTTCGAGCGCGCTGCTGAAGCCAGGGTCAATTCTCCGCACATTATCAACGCAGCAGGCGAATCTCTCCCGCTCCCTTCTGGAACCTTCGACCTGATCCTCAGCCACGAAGTGCTCGAACACGTACAGGATGACCGCGCCGCGATCGGTGAGATGATCCGTGCCCTTCGAGGTCCCGATCCCGTGTCTGGGAAGTCCGGCGGACGTGCTGTCATCTTTGTCCCGAATCGTGGCTACCCCTTTGAGACGCATGGAATTTACTGGAGGGGAAAATATCAGTTTGGCAACAAATTATTCGTGAATTATCTTCCTCACATTTTGCGGGACAAATTTGCTCCACACGTTCGTATTTATTCAGCCAAAGATTTACAAAAATTATTTGCTGCTTTCCCCGTTCGTGTGATTGAGCGTACGATCATCTTTGGCGCATACGATAATATCATCGCAAGGTTTGGAGCACTGGGAAAAGCCTTGCGGGGCATCTTGCAGTTCCTAGAGAAAACACCGCTAAAGATATTCGGTCTATCTCACTTTTGGGTTATAGAAAAAATTTAGGTTCGGGATAAAAAACCTTGCGAAGGTTAGGCTGGCATAAGTGCATCAGGGAGAGAAAAACCTCGCAAGGTTTATCAAAGAAAAAATTTAGGAACGAGCATAACAGAGTTTTCCATGAGAGTTTCTTTAGAATTAGGAGAAAACTAGTAGAAATAAAATAAAATTGGCGCAAGTTAGGGAGTAGCCATGGCGCCAGATTTCGGTGGGAGCGGAAAAGCACGCTCTACTCAATCATCAAGCGCTATCAGTTAGTCGTCAAGACGGAGCCGGCACTCGTGCCAGGCTCTCGGCTAACTGCATGTGTAACAGATACACTACTGGCGAGACTATCACGATATAGATCGTGGGGTCTCGCTTTTTGATTCCCATGGTCAAAACTACAAAAGGAGAATTAGAAATGTTCGAGGGAACAATTTGGCTGTGGATTGGTTTCAACCTATTTGTGTTGTCTATGCTCGCTTTGGATCTTGGTGTGTTTCATCGCCATGCTCACAAGGTGTCCATCAAAGAGGCAACCATTTGGAGTTTGGTCTGGATTGCGCTGGCAATGATTTTCAATCTTGGTCTATATCTCTTTTGGGACAAGTTTTCACCCGCGAGCGATTATTCCAACAGTGAAGCCGCGCTGGCTTTCTTCACGGGGTACCTGATCGAAAAATCACTCAGCGTTGACAATATATTCGTCTTTGTCTTGATCTTCACCTTCTTTGGCGTGCCAGCGATTTATCAACACCGTGTCCTGTTTTGGGGTATTCTCGGCGCCTTAATTATGCGTGGAACTTTGATTGCCGTCGGCGCAGTGCTCTTGAAGGAATTCCATTGGATCATTTACATATTTGGAGCATTCCTGATCTTTACAGGTATCCGGATGGCGATTCATCGCAATGAAGAGATGCATCCCGAGCAAAACCCGGTGGTAAAACTCCTGCGCAGAGTTATGCCGGTGACAGAGGACTATGAAGGTGATCACTTTTTCATCCGCCGGGCAGGAAAACTCATGGCAACACCACTTTTCCTTATCTTGTTGATTGTAGAGAGTACTGACCTGGTTTTTGCTGTGGATTCGATCCCTGCGATTTTCGCAGTGACGAATGATCCGTTTATCGTTTACATATCGAATGTCTTTGCCATCTTGGGTCTCCGCTCCTTGTATTTCCTGCTAGCCGGTGTTGTGGACAAGTTTTACTATTTGAAACTTGGGCTCTCGGTCGTGCTGGCATTTGTGGGAACCAAAATGGTCATTGTGGATATTTACAAAATCCCCGTTGGGTTATCGTTGGGCGTGATCGCCAGTATTCTGACGGTCGCAGTGGTGGCTTCTCTCTTGCGCACTCGGCGTCTTTTAAAATTAGAAGAGACAACGAGCTAGATTTACAGTCAATTCGCAACAAGCAAAGACGCTCTGTTCTGGTTACCGAACAGAGCGTCTTTGCTTAGGAATCATGAAGACCCGTTGATTACTGGTTCCCTGAAATCAAAAATTCCATCTTTGAATCCCCATTTCTTTTGGCAATTCGAACATTCAAGGCAATTCTCCTTTTCGATCAAAGGCGAGTGGCCACAATCGGGACATTTGAAGTAAAGTAAAATGTTGTCTTGCTTGTGGGGCCGGATGCCATCCCGCCTTACAACCTTCATAAACACACTCGGCGAGAGTTGCCAGAATGCGCCAGTCCATTGAGATAGCGAATCGAGGAAGACAAGAACCCCCGTTGGCACAAGTCGTTTCAAAAGTCCAATGCGGAAATGTGAAAGTGTGAGAGTCTTTTCGATCTTAAATCCCAAATCCTTCAACCAATTCTTCACAGCCTTTGGATGAAAATCAAAATTGAGCTTCACAAATTCAACTGGCTCCAGCGTGAACGGACTCCATTTTTGTCTGCCAAGCAGATAACGAAAAATTGCTTTGAGATGCAACTTATTCGCAAACTCGAGAATAAACACCCCATCTAATCCCAACACATTTTTGACCTGATCCAGTGCCTTCCGCGCGTCGGCCATGTGATGCAGGATACGGATCATCGTCGCGGCATCGAACAAGCCATCCACAAACGGAAGTCGATATACATCTGCCGCGACATAGACATATTTATCGGATTTTCCCAGTCGTTGTTGGGCTTGTTCGAGTTGTGTGCGCGAATAATCCAGCAAGACAATCCGGTCAAAGCCGAGATAGCGCGGCGTATTTCGTCCGGCACCGGCTCCAAGCTCCAGCAAGAGATGCCCGCTCTTGGGCAGGAGACGCTTGAGGGCAATGGCTTCCGTGCGGTCTTCGTATTCACGTCCACCTTTATCCCAAAAGGAAGTTTGATAGTCAGAGCCTTCGTAGTCGCAAACAGGAGGGGTAGTCATATCGTTGGCTGGTCTTTAGTCTTCTTGTCAAAATGAAAAGTCGGATAGAGGCACAATTGTACTTAACTATCCGACCAGTAGACAAATGACTAGCAGACTACTTCCCGTTCAAACCGCGTCCGATCGCCCGATAGGTAAATCCCATTTGCTTCATCAACTCTGGATCATAAATATTGCGACCATCGTAAATGACGGGTGAGTTCAGTAATCCTTTGAGCTTTTCAAGATCGAGTTGTTTGAATTCGTTCCATTCTGCAACGACGATTAAGGCATCACAGCCTTGAGCCATCTCATAGACATCCTCACAAATTTCAACCTCAGGCATTAATGCTGCCGCAGTTTCGCGTGCAACAGGATCATATCCACGTACCTGTGCACCCGCCGCCACAAGCGAATTGGAAATATCAATAGAGGGAGCATCCCGCATGTCGTCGGTATTGGGCTTGAAAGCCAATCCTAATAAACCGATCATCTTCCCTTTCAAGCTACCACCTAGCAATTGTTCAAGGTGACCAGCCACTGCTTTGCGGCGGTCATAGTTGACATTCATGACATCGTTCAAAATGCGTGGATTCAGCCCATGCTCTTTTGCCATATAAGCCAGTGCCTGCACATCCTTCGGGAAGCACGACCCGCCCCAGCCCAGACCTGCATCCAAGAAGTGACGACCGATACGCGCGTCATAACCCATGCCCGCCGCGACTTCCTTCACATCCGCCCCGACGAGTTCGCACAGATCAGCCAGTTCATTCATAAAGGAAATTTTTGTAGCCAGAAATGCATTGCTGGCATACTTGATCATCTCCGCGGTACGCAAGTCAGTGATCACAATGGGAGCGCGGAGTGGCAAATGCAATTGCGCCACTTTGTGCGCCGCATCCTTATCCAGTGAACCGATCACGTTGCGGTGCGGGCCCATGAAATCCCCAATGGCAGATCCCTCACGCAGGAACTCAGGACAGGAAACCACGGCGAAGTCAATCGGTTTGGGCTGGGCACTCCTCACAATGTCAGCAACCCAATCTCCAGTCCCGATCGGGACGGTGGATTTATTGATAATAATCAGCGGCGCGGTCATGTTCTGAGCAATCGAACGGGCAGCCGAAGCCACATATTGCAGGTCCGCGTTGCCATCCACACTCGAAGGAGTTCCTACGGCAATGAACGCAAATTCCACATCTTTGAGGGCTTCTGCATAGGAAGTCGTGAACGATAGTCTTCCACCTTTTGTGTTGCGTGCCACTAACTCTTCCAGACCAGGCTCATAAATCGGCATGATGCCTTTTTTGAGATTTTCAACGCGTGGCTCATCCACGTCCAGGGCAACAACGCGATTCCCCAGGTCGGCAAAACAGGCTGCGGTCACAAGACCTACATACCCCACGCCGATCACACAAATTTGTTTCATATTGTTATACCTCTTCGCTTAATTAATTTTCCCGCGTAGGCAGGATCGAACTCTTCATCAAATGATCTCTCGAGATTTTCGGCCCTTCTTCTTGTCCTTTTTCCTACCGAAAGCACGCTCGACCACATCCAGAAATCCTGCCATATGGATGGGTTTCGAAATATATCCGTCACAGCCCGCCTCGAGGGCGCGTTTGCGGTCACTCGGTAACGTATGAGCGCTCAAGGCATACAAAGGAATGGATTTTGTGATTTCATCGGCTTTCAATTTTTCGGCTGCCGACCAGCCATCCATCTCAGGCATGCTCAGATCCATCAGGATCAAGTCTAGTTTTTGCAACCGAGCTGCAGCCACTCCGTCCCGCCCATTGACTGCCAGAAAAACATCGTAACCTGCGCGCTCCAATACAAAACGCACAAGTTCATAGTTATCTATGTTATCTTCAACGACCAGAATGCGTCCCTTGCTCATTGCGGCTCACCACTTCTCTTATTCATTTTCAAAATTGTGAAACAATTTATACAGTCCTCCGTAAATATACCGCGTCTCCGTCCATCGGGCAATGACGTATAATCCCATCGCTATGCGACTCCTGTTTGTGGCTGACGGCCGCTCCCCCATTGCGCAAAACTGGATCCGTCACTTTGTGGAACAGGGCGATGATGTGTATCTTGCCTCCACATTTGCGTGCTCATTGGATTTTCCTCTTAACGGGCTTGAGATCGTGCCTGTTGCGTTTAGCGCGTACAAAAAAGCGACTCAACGCCCCGGCACCGCTCCCGCGCGGACCGTGGGCCTGCGTACCGCGATCAGACAGTGGTTCGGCCCCATCACCATTCGTCGCGCGGCTGACAGGCTGCGTGGCTTCATTGAGAGGGTCAAACCCGATCTGGTCCATGCCATGCGGATTCCCTACGAAGGCATGCTCGCCGCAGATGCATACACCAGTATTCCGTTGATTGTTTCGACCTGGGGCAATGACTTTACCCTGCACGCGCCCTCCACGCGGCTGATGAGCCATTACACACACTGGACCATGCAGGTCGCGGACGCGCTCCATGCGGATTGTCAGCGCGATGTTCGATTGGCAAGAGAATGGGGTTTCGGCGAGGAAAAACCTGATCTGGTCGCGCCAGGCAACGGCGGAATAAGAACGAATATTTTTTATCCGCCTGAAAAACCAATTGAGGAGCCTGTCACTATCAATCCACGGGGATTTCGGCCCTATGTCCGCAATGACGTTTTCTTTCAAGCTATCCCTTTTGTTTTAGAGAAACAACCTAACGCAAAATTCATCTTCGCTTTGATGGCTGGTGAACCGCAGGCACTGCAATGGATCCAAGAATTCAATATCTCGCACGCAGTTGAATTGCTCCCTCCATTGTCATACTTCCAAATGTCAGACGTGTTTCGCCGCGCCCAGATTGTTGCCTCGCCTAGCCTTCACGACGGCACCCCAAACACCCTGCTGGAAGGGATCGCCTGTGGTTGTTTCCCGGTCGCAGGAGATTTGGAATCCATCCGTGAATGGATCACACCTGCTGAAAATGGCTTGCTATTTGATTCAAATGATCCGCGCTTGATCGCAAATGCCATCCTGACTGCCATAGAAAATAAAAACCTGCGAACCGATGCCGCAGGTTTAAACCAGAAAATAATCACCACGCGCGCGGAGTATGAGACCAATATGGAGAGGGTGGAGAATTTTTATAGGAAGGTAATCACTTAAGCAGGTACATCGGGAAAGGTAAACACGTATACATGTACACAAGTAAAACCTGTTTACATGTATACCTGTCTACTTGTATGCGTAGTTACCCCTCAGCCCGCGGCTCCCGCATGCTCTCAAGTCTTTGGCGCAGTTCAATTTTGCGTTCATCAGCGGCGTGACGAACTTCGCTGAAGAAACCTTCTCCACGAGAACGGAGTTCCATGCGCAGTTGTTCGCCAGACTCTGGAGCCATCAACAGGGCAATGGTAGACCCAACCAATCCCCCAACTGTGATACCGATCAAAAATCCAAGCATTCTTCTCATGATTTTCTCCTCTTTTCTGTCCATCATTGCTTCTCGAAGATTTGCAATGACATGCAGGTACTTTATTAAAAATATTATACTGCCTCTTATCCCATACCTTCAACTATTCACAACGAATTACTGAGCCAAATATTATTCCTACAAAATGTTTATTCATTTCGGTATATCCGAAAAACGAGTTTTGTGGAATAATCAGAGCGCCGCGCGTATCCGCGTTGCGTGAACGCGACGGCAATATTCCAAAGCTGTCAAAGCGCGGCGAACAGGGGATCTTCTGCCGCACCAAACGGCTCCTACCATATCGGAGGATACCATGTCTACACCTGCCCCTATTTCCACCAGCGTGCCCACACGCAAAAAGGTAACGACGCTTACCTATCGTCAGAAGAAAGAGCGCGGCGAGCCAATTACCATGCTAACCGCCTACGACTATCCTACCGCGCTGGCAGTCGACAGGGCTGGAATCGATTCCATCCTTGTCGGCGATTCGCTTGCGATGGTCGTGCTCGGTTATGAGAACACTCTGCCTGTCACCATGGAAGAGATGCTCCACCACTGCCGCGCGGTGGCACGCGGTGCAAAAACCGCGCTGCTCATTGGCGATATGCCTTTTATGTCTTACCAGGTCTCTGTTGAAGAAGCCACCCGTAACGCGGGGCGTTTCCTGCAACAAGGCGGCATGGATGCAGTCAAGCTCGAAGGCGGGCGCGAACGCGCCGAGGCGATCCGTTCCATCACGAGCGCGGGAATCCCGGTGATGGGACATCTCGGTCTCACGCCCCAATCGGTCAATCAGCTCGGCGGATTCCGCGCTCAGGGCAAAACTGCCACTGCTGCAAAAAGACTTGTCGAAGACGCGCTCACCCTAGAGGAATCAGGCTGCTTTAGCATTGTGCTGGAATCTGTTCCGGCGCGGCTGGCTGATCTGATCTCAAAGAAATTGTCCATTCCAACCATCGGAATCGGTGCGGGCGCAGGTTGCGACGGACAGGTCTTAGTCACGCATGACGTACTGGGTCTGTTTCACCGCTTCACGCCAAAATTTGTCAAGAAGTATGCTGATTTCCATCATGAGATGCAAAAAGCATTTGCAGATTACATTGAAGATGTAGAAACGAAACGCTTCCCTGCTCAGGAGCATACGGTTGAGATGG
>DASWEH010000271.1:0-4618 GCA_036394895.1 Anaerolineales bacterium | reverse complement strand
ATGGAAGCGCAAAAAGGGTAGACCTGAGGGTTTGACCTTATGTTCGTCCACCCAGGCGTTCAGTTCCCTGCTGATCCTATCGATCACTTTGGACATGCCTTTGAATGGCGCAATGGTTCGAATGCCCATATAAACTTGTTTGGGTCGCGTATCTATTTTGGGTTTGCCGATGGTTGTCATTTGTACTCCTTACACGATAAATGATATTAGGCGATACTCTATTTGAAGAGTGGCTTGCGGCTGGGAACCGGCAGATTCTGTAGCTGATTAATATTGTTAGTATACAATCTCCCCAAGGAGGAGAGTCAAGGGCTAGAATGCTATGAATAGCTGGCATTTCGAAACAGGCGGCTGAACGTTCAGCCGCCTGTTTTTATTATTTGGCAAAATAACCATTCAATGCCATTGCGCGCGGATCGCGTCCAAAAGCAAGACGTTTCGCCCATGTCGTTGGGAAACTTCGTAGGGCATTGGTGTTCATCATGACCGGACTCTCGACATGCCATCCTGATCGAATCAGGTTATCGTAAATTTTCTCTGCCCCTACTTCGAGAGTCGTTCCAGCTTCAGCCATGGCACCTCCATTCAGATGTAAGTCCACCGATGCGTTTGATCGCGAGATAGACTCGAGCCCACGCATCAAGCTTGAGTCACCCGTTAGCAAACTCTGAAGCAAACTTCCCCATGGGAAGTTGATTGTGATGTATGAGATCAATCCGCTTAATTCATTTGGCAGATCCTGCGCGCTGGCAATGACGAAAAGTAGGTTCCGTAATTTTGCTTGAGATTGTTCACGCAGATTCTCCCGGCACGAGTCCACGCCGATCACGAACCAGTCAGGGTGCGCCTCGGCGAGAGTACGCACATAGCGACCGTCACCCGTTCCCAGGTCCAGCATGATGCGTTTGTAGTTAGCGAGTCGTTCCGTTAATCCATTAAAGTCCAATTCAAGGGACGTTCTGCCCCGTATCGTTTCCATGAGAAACCTCCATTCTGTCGAGTTGACGAGTTAATGAGTTGAGACAGAATGGAGCGGGGCGGACCACGTGGTTGATCAGCGCGCAAAAACAGACGGCCCCTTGCGGGTCAGGCACCGTCCAGGTCATCTGGGGTAGGTTTTTTACGAACTAAGGGGAATACAAAACAGGCCCGTTGGGCCTGACAGAGAACAGATCTCTGTTCGGTAACGATTTAGCAGGGAGGTCGGGTGAGAAACTTGTTCATGATGAAAAAATTATAACATCATCGAACAGGAAATGTATTAAAGAATGCTTATTAAGAGACTATCTGAAGATTATTGCTGCTGGTCTGGATTGCCAAATCCAGACACAAATTCAGGAAAACTTTTTGGAACTGCCAGATTTGGCAATCTGGCAGATCTCAATTAAGGCTTTTGATAAACACGGACGTAATCCACATACAGAAACTGTGGGAATTCGGTTGTGGTATTTGGGTAGCCCGGCCACCCGCCACCGACTGCCAGATTCAGAATGATGAAGAATGGATGGTCAAAGATCCACTCCGCAGGGACATCTTCTGGTGTGATCTTGAAATACTGCTGGTCATCAAAATACCAGCGGATTTCATTCTCCTCCCACTCAATGGCATACACATGGAAGTCGTTCTTGAGCGAGGCTGCGTCCGTGATTAGATGCGAGCCGACGCCATTCCCACCTGAATAGCCGGGAGCATGGACTGTTGCATAGATATGGTCGGGTTCTCTTCCGATATGCTCCAGGATGTCGATCTCACCGCATGCCGGCTAACCCTTGCTGCCTATGTTTTCACCCAGCATCCAGAAAGCAGGCCAGCTTCCCTGCCCATAGGGGAGTTTGAGGCGTGCTTCCACGCGTCCATACTGCCAGGCGTGGAGTCCCTGGGTCTTGATGCGCGCCGAAGAATAGGGACGCCCACTGACCGTTGCTTCCTCTTTGCGGGCTTCGATCACCAGCATCCCGTCTTCCACACGGACATTTTCGGGCCGATCCGTGTAAGCCTCCCATTCCTGATTCCCCCAGCCGCCTCCGCCGAGATCGAACGTCCAATTTTTCAAATCTAGTTCTTTGTCATCGAATTCATCATGCCAGGCAATCGTCCATCCAGAGCGTTCCCATTCCGGGGTGGGCGAAGGTATAGGAGTTGGAACAGAGGTTGGCGTGGGTTCGGGAGTTGTCATAACGCACGCTCCAAGAATGAAGGAAAAGCAAAGAAGAATAGAGCGTCTTTTATACATCGGAGTCCTTTGTCGGCTCTAGTATATCCTGCTCCCAAAAAGAGAAGCAAACATCCGAAGCCTTTTAGAAAGGCTTCGGATGTTTCAATAGTCTCCAGTTCAAAATAGAACTGAAGTGTTCCTGGCTCGCGTTAGGATTGTGAGATCTCCTTCACTACTTCAGCCGTTTTTTCTGGCGCATCCACACGGGTCGCCACATCTGCCTGGGAGATGATGCCGACAAGCCTATTGTTATCACCTACAACGGGAATACGCCGTAATTGATACTGAGCCATTGCCTTCATGGCAACTTCGACATTATCGTCAGCATGGCATGTGATGAGTTTACGCGTCATTACTTCTTCCACTTTTGTTTTTTGTGGATCGCGTCCTTCGGCAACAACTTTCAAAGCCAGATCACGATCGGTCACGATGCCGACCAGTGTTCTTGCCTGCTCATTGTCAACGATTAGGACTGGACCGATATCTTGCTTTTTCATCAATTGTGCTGCTTTAGAAACCGGATCATCTGGCCAACAATAGACCAGGTCCTCCGTCATAATGTCACTGCACTTTTTCATGTTCATAAGAATCTCCTTACTCATTTTCTAGGGATTGAGATGAGTTTAATCTGTTGTTTGGACTAGTACCCACGATAGGATGTCGTTGGGGGTAAGGCTCTTCTGGTACCGCCAAGCAGGAAAGCCAGGATCAGTCCCGTCACAAATCCGCCAATGTGTGCCATATATGCCACACCGCCGCCTTCGGTTTGCGAGGAAGCCGTGAACGCGCTCACTTGGCTGAAGATCTGCAGCACAATCCAGAAGCCGATCACCACCAACGCGGACATTGGGGTAACGACGCGCCCCAACAACACGTTAACGCGTCTACCTGGGAACATAACAAGATATGCACCTAGCACGCCGGCGATTGCTCCAGAGGCGCCCAGATTTGGAACGCTGGAGCCGAGGCTGATAGCCGCTTGAGCAAAGGTCGCGCCAAGTCCACACAGGATATAAAATACGAAGAACAAGGCATGGCCAAGTCGATCTTCCACATTATCGCCAAAGATCCACAAATAGAGCATATTTCCTAACAGATGAACCCAACCTGCATGCATGAACATGGAAGTGAAAATGGTTGCAAATTCCCCAGCAGGGTTGGCGAAGAAACGGCTTGGTACAAACGCCCAACGCTCGATAAATGCTTCACCACTGTTAAGTTCCAGCAGGAAAAACACCACATTCGCAGCGATTAAGGCATACGTGACTATAGGAGTAAGTCTTCGGCCAGTATCATCATCACTGATTGGTATCATAGGGATTCTCCTTCTTTGAGTTTGATCCAAACACGAAATTACACACCCTTTATAAAAATATAACGCTCCTTTGAAAAAACTGTTATTAGGATTATCCCTACTTGAAATTGGAGGTGCAGAAACGATTGTTCAAAAAGATGCCCGTTAAAGGCTCTTTTTCGCAGCCGACATTTGTCTCTATTTGTGAATATTTTCTTTCTCCTGGCTTAACCACATGAACCAAATGCAAAATAAAAAACATCCGAGTTTTATCTCAGATGTTTTGCTTTTGCTTTTTAGAAACCTTATTTCTCAGTGACTTTTAACACCACACCATTTTGTGACGGGTCATATAAGAGTAGTCCGTCTTCGGTTTGGTTGGCCGGGATGCCTGCCTTTTCCACTCGCGCGACGACTTCATCCAATGCGTTCTGATCGGGTAATTCCACGGTAAAGTGACGCAGGCCCAAGGCGTCCGCGGGCGGCGGAGGCGCGCCTTCGCCTTGCCAGGTGTTAAGTCCAATATGATGGTGGTATCCACCTGCAGAGACGAATGCCATGCGAAAGGCTTTTGCCACGCCCATCACGTCGAAGCCAAGGATGGCATGATAAAAATCCACAGCCTCTTCAATGTTACGTACATGCAAATGGATATGTCCCATGCGCGTTTCAGGTGGAATAGCTACATCCAGACGATCATCTTCCTTTAAGTGACCCAGTAAAGCATTCACGTCCAATGGCTCGCGACCATCACTGAGACTGCCATCGGCACGGCGTGTTTCATAAACGCCGTTTGCCAGAGTCCATGTGCCATCTTCGGGGGATTCGGTATAGAGCTCGATGCCATTGCCTTCAGGGTCATCGAGATAAGTCGTCTTCGTCATAATGTGATCAGTCGGATAGTTCGGATATTTCAAGACGAACAAATGCCCAATGGCACGCGCCAGTTCGCGTCGATCTGGGAACAGGATCGCAAAGTGATAAAGTCCTGTCACGCGGCCATAGCGTTTGAAGTCCGGTTGTTCCACTAAGCGAAGAAGATCCGCCTCACCGGCTCCCAACCCCGCCTGATTTCCTTCACGCCAGTGCAATTTGAATCTCAGCACTTG
>DASWEH010000270.1:0-2459 GCA_036394895.1 Anaerolineales bacterium | reverse complement strand
ATGTAGTCCCGATGTCCGGGCATATCCACATGGGCATAATGACGTTTGTCGGTCTCATATTCCACATGCGCAATGTTGATCGTGATGCCGCGCGCTTTCTCTTCAGGCGCATTGTCGATGCTATCATACGCACGGTATTCCGCCTTCCCCAGCATCTGCGATACTTTTGTGATCGCAGCGGTCAGCGTGGTCTTGCCATGATCGATGTGTCCCATCGTCCCCACGTTTACATGCGGCTTGCTCCTGTCATATTTCTGCTTCGCCATTGATGAATCTCCTTCTAACAATGAAAGCGTTAGTTGTTTATTTCAAAATTTCCTGCGCCACAGATTGTGAAACTGGCGCATAGTGATCAAATTCCATGCTGAACACGCCGCGTCCTTGTGTGACGGAACGCAGCTCTGTAGCATATCCAAACATTTCGCCCAGAGGCGCATTGGCACGGACCGCTTGAGCGTTGCCCGGTCGGATTTCCATACCTTGAATACTGCCGCGGCGGCTATTGATTTGCCCGATGACATCCCCAAGGTATTCATCTGGCACCACGACTTCAACTTTCATGATTGGCTCCAGTAAAACAGGTGAACCCCTGTGCACACCTTCTTTAAAAGCCATGGAGCCTGCCAGCTTGAACGCCATTTCGCTCGAATCCACTTCATGGAACGAACCGTCGAACAAAGTAACCTTTGTATCCACGACCGGGTAGCCAGCCAACACACCGCTGTCCGCGGCTTCAATGACACCTTTTTGAACGGCTGGGATAAATTCTTTCGGGATCGCGCCACCGATAATTTTGTTTTCAAAAATAATTCCACTGCCCCGATCACCTGGTTCAAGTGAAATCACAACATGACCATATTGACCATGTCCACCTGATTGTTTAGCATACTTGTAATCCACTTTGGGAACCGAGCGAGTAATGGATTCACGGTAGGCAACGCGCGGCTTGCCGATATTTGCCTGTACACGAAACTCACGCAACATGCGATCCACAAGGATATCGAGATGCAACTCACCCATCCCGGAAATGATCGTCTGACCGGTATTCTCATCCGAGCGGACGCGGAAGGTTGGGTCTTCCTCTGATAATTTGCGCAGAGCTTCGCCCATCTTCTCCTGATCGCTTGTACTTTTCGGTTCGATCGCAATCGAAATGACTGGCTCAGGGAAGGAAATGCTTTCCAGAATAATTTTCTTTGTGTCACAAAGAGTGTCGCCAGTAAAGGTCTCTTTTAAACCTAACACTGCGCCAATGTCACCCGCCCGCACCTCGGTAATATCTTCTCGGCGGTCAGCATGCATTCGGATCAAGCGACCAATCCGTTCACGCCTGCCCTTGCTAGTATTTGTCAACATTTGACCCTGAGAAAGCACGCCGGAGTACACACGGAAATACGCCAGACGGCCCACATAAGGATCAGTAACAATCTTAAAAACCAACGCACTCAAAGGAGCATCATCTCTTGCAGGGAGCTCGATCATCTCTTCACGGTCGATATCTGTCCCTTGCACTGCTGGGACATCGGCTGGTGAAGGCAGGTAATCAATAACAGCGTCAAGTAGAACTTGAACACCCTTATTTTTCAAAGAAGAACCACAAAAAACAGGTGCTGCCTGATTCGCAATTACCCCTTTCCTCAAAGCAGCCTTCAGTTCCTCAATAGAGATTTCCTGAGCTTCCAAATACTTTAAGGTTAATTCATCATCAAGCTCAGCGATTCTTTCTACCATGTGAGCACGAGCTTGCTTCGCTTCTACTTTCATTTCTTCAGGAATATCAACGACTTTAGGGTCTTTGCCTAAATCATCTTCCCAAAGAACAGCTTTTTCTTCCAAGAGGTCAACAACGCCGCGGAAGGTCGCTTCGAAACCGATTGGGAGTTGCATTGGGATTGGGTTGGCGCCCAAGCGGTCTTTAATGGATTCAATTGTCCGCTCGTAGGAAGCGCCAACACGATCCATCTTATTGACAAAGCACATACGGGGAACTCCGTAACGATCCGCCTGGCGCCAGACCGTCTCGCTCTGCGGTTCCACACCCTGGACAGCATCGAAGACCACAACGCCCCCATCCAAAACACGCAGGGAGCGTTGAACTTCAGCTGTAAAGTCGATATGTCCTGGCGTATCAATTAAATTGAACTGATAACCCTTCCATTCAGCAGATACGGCTGCAGAAACGATGGTGATACCGCGCTCGCGTTCCTGAACCATCCAATCGGTAACAGTCGTCCCCTCATCGACGGAACCGATGCGATGAGTCTTGCCCGTGTAGAACATAATACGCTCGGTAGTTGTTGTTTTACCGGCGTCAATGTGGGCAATAATCCCAATATTTCTATACTTCTCGAGCGGATACTCACGGGCCATTCGTTAAACTACCTTTACAATTCCTCTAAAATCGCCTAGACGCGGTAATGCGAGAAGGCGCGATTTGCTTCTGCCATCTTATGGGTTTC
>DASWEH010000269.1:0-3289 GCA_036394895.1 Anaerolineales bacterium | reverse complement strand
TGCTGCCATTGTGAAGCACAATGTTCCTCGAGTTTTGCAGGGTAAAAATCTCAATGTTGCTCATTTAGCATCACTTTCAACCGATGCTGTTCCTGCGTTGGCAGATCAATACTTTTCCATGTCTTTATCTCCTTCGGCACGCGAAGGAATAGGAGCAAGCTTGAAGTGTTATGCTTACTCTAGTTCACTTAATTCATCTGATAGTTGGCGTTCCTTTAATTTATCGCGCTGGCAGGCAAATAAAGCGTTGAAGAGAGTGGAAGGCTATCTAGTTGGATATAATGTCAACGCCCAAAAGTGGCCCGTTCGGGTTCGCACCCCAAGCAATGTGTTATATGAATGTATATATTATGGTAGTGCGGAAGAGGATTAATTTATGACAGATAAGTTTGCTCTGATCATTGATAATCAAGAGGTTTCTGTCGAGCCTGGAAAAACTTTGCTCGAGGTCGCGCGCGAAAATGGAAAAGACATTCCCACTATCTGTTTCCACGAAGCAACGACCGCGAATGCCTTATGTCGAATCTGCGTCGTCGAAGTAGAAGGGATGCGAGTGCTCCAGCCTGCGTGTATTGTCGAAGCGGCAAATAATATGAAGGTTCAGACGCGCAGCGAGAAAGTCATCCGCGCCCGAAAAACGATCTTGGAAATGTTGGCATCCACCATGGATTTGTCTGAGGCCGCAGATATTCAGGCAATGATGAACGAATATGGCGTGGACATGAATCGCTTTCCGGATGCAGAACGGCGTGAAGTTGAAGTCAAAGATGATAACCCGATGTATGTGCGCGATTACTCGAAGTGTCTGTTGTGCTGGCGCTGCGTGCAAGTCTGCGCGGACGATGCACAATACACGTACGCAATTAATTTCGAAGGTCGCGGTTATGAGACACAGATCGGTACGTTTTTTGATAAAGCCATTCCCGAAACAACCTGTGTGTTATGCGGACAATGCGTGGGTGTGTGTCCCACGGGCGCGCTGAAGCCAAAACGCGAATTTTTATTGGAGCAAGGAATGAGTCCGCAGGAAATCAGTGTCTTGAATACTGGGCGCAAACGACGGAAAGAAAAACGGACCTAACCCCCGGCCCCTTCCCTCACAGGGAAGGGGAGCATTCTATGCCTGTAAAAAATACTGTTAGAGGACAGACTGTTTCTTATGAAATGCATGAACGCGCAAAGAAATTGCGACGTGCAATGACGCCCGCAGAGAAGATTCTCTGGAAGGAGTTGAGAACCAATAAGCTGAATGGTCTTCACTTTCGAAGACAGCAAATTATTGATGGATATTTTGCTGATTTCTATTGTCATCAACACGCCTTGATTGTCGAAGTGGATGGAAGCATTCACGAAATCCAAGAAGAATATGATGCCGAACGAGATGCGCATTTAATTGGACGCGGTTTTCGTATCCTCCGTTTCAAAAATGAAGACATCTTTAAAAACTTACCTGCTGTGCTAAAGAAAATAGTTGAGGCCTGTTCCCTCGCCGACTCCCCCTTTCCTAAAGGAAAGGGGGCAGGGGGGATAGGTCAGGAGCCTTCCTATGATTAAAGCAGATCGAATTGTCACGACCACCTGTCCCTACTGTGGCGTAGGGTGTAATTTGCAGTTGCATGTCAAAGATGACTTCATATACAAAGTCACCTCGCCATTTGATTCCCCGGTCAATCATGGAAATCTTTGCGTCAAGGGTCGTTTCGGATACGATTTTGTGTATCATCCCAAGCGCGTCACGACTCCATTGGCGCGGAGATATTTACTCGAAGGCAAACCCAAACCCGAAGGACGTGAACAAGTCTTCGCCGTGAGCAAAGACGGAGGACCAATCCCTAACTCTCAAATTTCAAATGATTGGGATTGGGTGGAAACTGATTGGGATACAGCCCTCAACCTGGTCACTGATAACCTCATACGTATCTACCAACGCGACGGTTCAGATGCAATGGCGGTTTACTGTTGTGCCAAAGCCACGAACGAAGACAACTATCTTTTGCAGAAAATGTATCGTGCCCTGTTCCGCACGAACAACGTGGATCACTGCACGCGTCTCTGTCACGCAGGATCTGTGGTCGCGCTTCAGCAGGCGCTGGGTTCCTCGGCGATGAGCAACACCGCCTCACAAGTGATGCTAAACGATGTGTTTATCGTCACAGGTTCTAACACGAGCGAGAATCATCCGATTATTGCGTTGCAGATGAAGGAGGCAGTGAGACAAAACGGTGCAAAGATGATCGTGGTTGATCCACGTCGTATCGAGTTGGTTGATTTTGCCGAGATGTGGCTTCCGCTCAAGCCGGGTACCAATGTACCTGTTTTTAGTGCGATGGCGCATGTGATCGTCAAAGAGAATCTCATCAATCACGAGTTCATTGCCAATCGCACGGAAGGCTTCACCGATTTCATCGAGTCGCTTGAAAAATTTACACCTGAGTATGCCGAAGAAGTTTCCGGCGTCCCTGCCGAAGATATTCGTAATGCTGCACGTCTTTATGCCAACGCCAAGAATGCTGCGATCTATTGGGGTATGGGGATTTCACAGCTTTCACATGGCACAGCGTCTGCCCTTGCGCTCATTCATCTTGCTTTTCTCACGGGTCATATCGGGCGGGATGGCACGGGGCTCAATCCGTTGCGCGGACAAAACAATGTGCAAGGTGCGAGCGATATGGGCGCGATGCCTTTCCATTATCCTGGCTACATGCGCGTCGATAATGAAGACAATGCCAAAAAGTGGGAGCAGACTTGGAACATCGAACCAAATGGTTTATCTCGTAAGCTAGGTTTGACAACGACTGAAATTCTTTCTCATGCGCACGCAGGCGCGGGCGGCGTGCGGGCGCTTTACATCATGGGCGAGAACCCGATGATGTCTGAGCCGAACCTCAATGTCACGCGTGAGCACATGAAGGAGCTTGAGTTCATCGTCTCGCAGGATATTTTCATCAACGAGTCCGGCGCGTTTGCAGATGTCTTCCTGCCCGCGACCCCATTCGCTGAAAAAGAAGGGACGTTCTCGAACACGGATCGTCGCGTCCAACGCGTCCGTGTCGCGCAGCCTCCCCGCGGGCAGGCGCGCCCTGACTGGCAAATCATCTGTGACCTGGCGCTGCGGATCGAATCCCGACTTGGTCGTCCCACCGTCAAATGGGATTATTCTTCGCCTGAAGAGATCCTGCGTGAGATGGCAAGTGTCAATCAGGATTACGCGGGTATCACGTATGACCGCATCGATAAAGTGGGACTGATCTATCCTGTACCTGATTTGAATCATCCTGGCACACCGACC
>DASWEH010000268.1:0-3939 GCA_036394895.1 Anaerolineales bacterium | reverse complement strand
GGGCGAGACTGCGCCGATCCTTTTTACGGGCGCGGCGTTCTTCCTGCCACGCCTTCCCCATTCGCCATTTGATGCGACCATGGCTTTGCCTTATCATCTTTTTGTCATCTCGACCCAAGTGCCTGAAATGCCAATCAAAATCCAATATGGTACAGCACTGGTCTTGTTGGTCTTTGTGCTCACGATGAACCTGATTGCCACGGTCATCCGTTCAAGAGCAAGGGCAAGACGACAATGGTAAGGAATCACGGTAGTCAAGACGCAAGCAGTTGAGACCACCCGTTGCAGGAAAATTTATAATGAAATAGGTGGCCTCGACCACCGAGAAAATAAGATGGATAAAATCATTATTGAAAATCTCTCACTCCAATATTCAGATGGGAATGAATCATTGCGCGGTATCAGTTTGGGAATCCGCGAAAAAGCGGTGACCGTTCTCTTTGGCCCCGCAGGAGGCGGTAAGTCTACGTTATTGCGCTGTCTAAATCGTCTCAATGATCTTACGGAAGTCAAAGCGGTATCGGGCCGAATCTTAATTGATGGTCAAAATATTCTTGACCCAAGTATAGATGTAATCGCCTTGCGACGCAAAATTGGCATGGTCTTTGCGCGTCCTGTTGTCCTGCCCTTGAGCATTCGCGGAAATTTGACGTATGGATTGGAGCTTGCGGGCGAGAAACGCAGGTCCAAGCTGGATGAAGCGGTCGAACGAAGCCTGAAATTGGCCGCGTTATGGGAAGAAGTCAAAGACCGCTTGGATGATCCCGCCATCGCTCTTTCAGGTGGACAGCAACAGCGCTTATGTCTGGCGCGTTCCCTTGCCCTTCAGCCCGAAATTATCTTGCTTGATGAGCCCACCTCTGGCCTTGACCCAATCTCAACCGGCAAGGTGGAATCTGCGTTGCAGGAACTCAAGAAAGAATACACGATTATTCTCGTGCCTCATTCCGTGCAGCAGGCAGGGCGCACCGCCGATTACGCAGCCTTCTTCCTGCAGGGTGAATTGGTTGAGTATGGCGAAGGCAAGTCACTCTTCACCGCGCCCAAACAAAAACGGACCGAAGATTACATTACCGGAAGATTTGGATAGTTTCTTTCGCGCTGAGCGGAACGAGCCAACAGGCGAGTGAAGACGAAGTGCGTATTAAAAGATAGTTAAACTTCCAATAAATGCGCTTCGACTGCACCTATAGCTCCGCTCACTACACTTGTCTGATTTGCTACACTTGCGCCGCACGTGATTTGCTTAGCAAATCATGCAGGTGAGCAAATCACGGACAGTGCCAGGGCAGTCCCGGTGCTTTTCGGGAACGCGAGGATCTTTTATGAAAACCGTTCTCTTCCTCTGTACAGGCAATTCATGTCGTTCGCAAATGGCGGAAGCCATTGTCAACGCACGCTACCCGGAATGGAAAGCATTTTCCGCCGGGACAAAGCCCGCGGGATACGTCCATGAGTTGGCGATCGAAGCGTTGAATGAAATAGACATTACACATTCCGGGGAATCAAAACATATCAACGATCTGCCCACAAAAGATTTCGATCTCGTCGTCACGGTCTGCAATTCAGCGGCAGAGGAATGCCCCGTATGGCCCGGAAAAGCGGGGAGACGTGTCCATCATGATTTTGTGGATCCTGCCAAGGCGGAAGGCACGCCTGAGGAACGGATGCAGGTGTTTCGTCAGGTACTGAACGAGATGCTGGAAGTGATTCCCAAGCTATTGTCTTCGTCCTGAACGAAGCGACGAACGCAGTCGAAGGATAATAGCATGTAAATATGCGCTTCGTCTGCACTGCGTTCCGCTCTGCGCGAAAGGGAAGTTTATGAATAATTCATATGATATCTTATTTGAAACGGTTCGGATCGGTCCCGTCATCGCTCCGAACCGTTTTTATCAGGTGCCACATTGCAACGGATTCGGCCATCGTATGCCTCAGGCGTTGGCAGCCATGCGCGGCATGAAAGCGGAAGGAGGCTGGGGTGTGGTTTGTACAGAAGAGACCGAGATTCATCACTCGAGTGATCTATCTCCGTATTTTGAGGGACGAATTTGGAGTGATGAGGATATTCCCGCGCTGGCATTGATGGCAGAAGCGGTTCACAGACATGGTTCGCTGGCTGGGATCGAACTTTCCTACAACGGATACGACGCGCCGAATCTATATTCGCGGGCACCATCGCTTGCGCCAAGTTCGATGGGAACCATCGGTGGTTCAGGCTATGACCCGGTGCAAACGCGGCGCATGGATAAGGAAGATATTCGCAACGTTCGCAGGTGGCATCGGGATGCAGCATTGCGTGCCAAGCGCGCAGGATTTGACATTGTTTATTGTTACGCGGCGCATGGCATGAGCGCGGCGATCCAATTCATCTTGAAACGATTCAACGATCGAACGGATGAATATGGCGGTTCGCTTGAAAATCGCGTTCGTTTCCTTCGAGAATTAATCGAAGAAACAAAAGAAGTCGTTGGCGATACATGCGCAGTGGCTGTCCGTTTTGCTGTGGATGAGTTACTTGGTGAAGATGGAATCACATCCCAAGGCGAAGCGTATGAGGTGGTAGCGATGCTTGCCGAATTGCCTGATCTCTGGGATGTGAATGTTAGCAACTGGAGCAACGATTCAATCACTTCGCGCTTTGGAAAAGAAGGCCATCAGGAAAAATATATTTCGTTCGTCAAGCAGTTGACGACAAAACCGGTTGTAGGGGTGGGGCGTTATACATCTCCAGATTCGATGGTCTCTGCGATCAAACGCGGCGTCATGGACTTCGTCGGCGCGGCGAGACCTTCCATTGCTGACCCGTTCCTGCCAACGAAAATCAAAGAGGGACGCATCGAGGATATTCGTGAATGTATTGGCTGCAATATCTGTGTAACAGGGGATACGCGTTTTGTCCCTATTCGCTGTACACAAAATCCGACGATGGGAGAGGAATGGCGGCGCGGCTGGCATCCAGAGATCATTTCACCGAAGAAAAGCGATCAGGAAGTGATGATTGTCGGTGCGGGCCCTGCAGGACTGGAGGCGGCGCGGGCGCTTGGACAACGCGGCTATCAAGTGACCTTGCTCGAGGCGCATAAGGAACTCGGCGGACGCGTGATCCGCGAATCCGCGTTGCCTGGACTGAATGAATGGCGCCGGGTGGTGGACTGGCGCTTGACTCAAATTAAGAAGATGAAGAATGTCGCGGCCTACCCATCCAGCCCAATGACCGCAGAGGAGATACTTGAAACGGGCGCGCAAAATATCATCCTTGCCACCGGCGCAACTTGGCGGCGTGATGGGATAGGCCGTACGCTGCGAAAACCAATTCGCGGATATGATTTACAGACTGTATTCAGTCCTGATGATTTGATGGATGGAAAACTACTGAGTGATAACGTAGTAATTTACGATGACGATCATTATTACATGGGCGGAGTATTAGCAGAATTTCTTGCTGAACAAGGGTGTACTGTCACGCTTGTCACACCCGCGCCGCTGGTTTCCTATTGGTCACAGTTCACACTGGAGCAGGAACGGATTCAACACAAACTGATGAGACTCGGCGTGAAGTTATATCCGCAAACAGTCTTAACTGAAATTGAAAATGATTGCGTCAAGCTAGTAAATACAATTTCAGGAGAAACAATTGAATTGCAGCGTGACGGGGTTGTATTGGTGAGTGACCGAGTTTCAAACGATTCACTTTACGATGAACTCAAGCCTGCACTCGCAGAAGGAAAAATCAACTCACTCCGAATCATCGGTGATGCAGAAGCACCAAACATCCTTGCGCAGGCAGTATTCTCGGGTCATCTCGCAGCGAGGGAATTTGAGGAGACACTAGTTGATGGAACGCCGTTCAAAGTGGAGAGACCGACGGTTTAAGAACGAACCGCCAAGCACGCTAAGACCACAAAAAAAACTTTTAAATCTTCGCGCTCTTCGCGG
>DASWEH010000267.1:0-5639 GCA_036394895.1 Anaerolineales bacterium | reverse complement strand
CGTCCAAATGATGCAACACTTAAGCGGGTTGAAAAACTCAAGAACTGGAGAAAGAAATCTGCCGAGCAGTTGGGGGTGGAGTCTGACATCGTCCTGCCGAAAACATATTTGAACGCGCTGGCAGAAAACCCGCCGAAGAATCTCAAGGATTTGGAATCGATGATGCGCGATTCACCAACGCGCTTTACGAAATATGGCGAACAAATTATGAGGCTTGTGGGAGGCTAGATGAGGATCAATTTTCATGGCGCGGCGCATACGGTCACAGGAAGTCAGCATCTGTTGGAAATTAACGGGCATCGACTGCTATTGGACTGTGGTCTGTATCAGGGTCAGCGCAGCGAGACGTATGCCCGAAATCTGAACTTTGTTTATGATCCGCGCAGCGTGGATGCTGTGATCCTTTCACACGCCCATATCGATCATTGCGGTAACCTGCCGAATCTTGTCAGACGCGGATATGAAGGACCTATCTACGCGGTCCCTGCAACTGTCGATCTGGCGACGATCATGATGGCAGATTCGGGCCGTATCCAAGAATCGGATGCAGCCTTTGTGAATAAGAAGAAGCTGGTGCGCGGCGAAGCCCTGATCGAGCCGCTCTATACCGAAACCGATGCACACACTGCGGCAGCCCTCTTTCGGGGCGTGGATTATGGTCAAGCCTTTGAGCCAGTGCCTGGTGTCAGCGCTCGTTTTATCGAAGCAGGTCATATCCTTGGTTCAGCCGCGATCTCCTTGGAGATTGAGGAAAAAGGAAGAAAGATACACTTCTGGTTTTCAGGCGATATTGGCCGTTATAAATTACCGTTACTGCGGGATCCCATTCTGCCAGAAAATATCGATTATTTATTGATGGAATGCACGTATGGTGACAAACCCCATGATGATCCAACAGCGTCATTTGAAGAATTTCATGAAATTGTCGCACGCACTATTAAACGCGGTGGCAAAGTGATTATTCCTGCCTTTGCAGTAGGACGAACACAGGAGCTAGTTTATCATCTCAATATGATGATGTATGCGAATCATATGTCGCCTATACCCGTTTTTGTAGATAGCCCGCTGGCGGTCAATGCTTCGAATGTATTTACCAAGCACCTGGAATGTTTTGATACCGAGACACGCTGGTTCGTTCAGCAAGCGCGGCATCCCGCGCTCGATTTCAAAATGTTGACCTATGTGCAAACCGTTGAAGAATCAAAAGCCTTGAATCTGCGCAAAGATCCGATGATCATCATCTCTGCCTCGGGCATGGCAGAAACAGGCCGGATTTTGCACCATCTCAAAAATAATGTTGAGAACCCGCTCAACACGGTTTGTATTGTTTCCTGGCAAGCGCCACACACGCTAGGTCGTCGCCTGGCAGATCGCGAGAAACAGATCAAAATCTTCGGCGAGCCCTACACGGTCAACGCAGAGATTGCAACCATCGGCGGCTTATCGGGTCACGCAGGACAGGACTTGCTGACGAAATACGCGTTGAATACCAGCGGTTCTGTGAAGAAAGTTTTTCTTGTCCATGGTGAAGAACTGCCGGCCGCCGCGCTCACACAAAAATTGATCGAACGAAATATGCATGAGGTGTACTACCCCGAACTGCATTCGAGTGCCGAAATTTAAGTTATAATCCCGCCGCGCTTCACGTGACACTTGCCACGTGAAACCTTTTGGGAAGGTGCCAGAGTGGTTGAATGGGACGGTCTCGAAAACCGTTGTGGGCTTCGGTCCACCGAGGGTTCGAATCCCTCCCTTCCCGCAAATACGACCTGACAGTTAACTGTCAGGTCGTTGTTTTTCTTAACAATCTTGTAAATTAGGTTTTGACCAGCGAAGAATAAAATAATGTTCACTATACGCGGCAGAAGGAATATTATGTCAAAACCCTTACATGTCTATCTTGTTATCTCTGGAATTGCCTGCACTGTTCTGTTTTCTGCGTGTTCTCCGCAGTTCCTTACCACGCCCGGGCCAGTTGCAGTGCCCATCAGAACAGAAATACTTCTTCCAGCTACCAGTCTTGCCTCTTCATCTCCTGAACCTACACTAGTGCCTGAGAATACTCCTGTTCCAAGCTCTACACCAATGCAATGGCCCTCTCGGCCTATCACGAAAGACAATGCTGGTGAAATTCACGAAATAAATCGCTGGGGACGTGGGAGTGTTCAGCAGATTAAGAAGTTGAATCGAAACCAGGATGAGTTTCTTGTTCTAACACCGCTTGGTGTGTATTTGTATCAAACTACACCTCCTTACATTCTCACTTTCATTCCCGATGTGGATGAATTTATCCTTTCTCCGGATGAACATTGGCTGGCTACCAGTTTGAAAAATGGGAATGTTCAAATTTGGAGCATAGACGAAATGTCGCTGAAGCAGACAGTATCACATTCATTTCCTGAAGAAATCACTAAGAAAATTGAAGAACATAAACTCCTTCCTTATTACGTTGGCGGCATGGCATTTTCACCTGACAACTCTGAAATTGCAATTGGATATATTGATGGAACAGTTGAGCTCCGACGAATCGGAGAGCCTGATCCATATGCCACTCTTCGGAATGATGCTTTTGCCCTGTGGCAAACGGACATTGGTTTGGTCTTTCGGTTAAGGTATTCGTCGGATGGCAAAACACTTGCTGTCTTTAAGTTTGAGCCTTATACCAATGCCAATCGTCTTACTTTTTGGAGCTTGCCGGAAGCAAAATTAATATCTGTTAGTGAAGCGGGGCGGTTTTATGATTTCGTTGAGCCCGCCTACCTACCTGACAATCAAACATTGCTTGTATTTTGCAAAGATGACTCCTATCTTTCCTTAACCTTGTGGAATATTCAAACCGGCGCAAAGATGGAGAAGTTTGACACAGGTCTTTCGAAGATAAATTCGACAGAGCTGGCGACTGATGGACAAGAGTTAACGATCTATGGCTCTGATACCCAGGAAAATTATTATCGTCAGGTGCGAAGACTACCCGAAGGTGATCTACTTCAGAACGAAAAATTGGATGAACTTCCTCAAGATAAAGATCTAGTGCGTCTTAAAAACCTTCTTTTCGAGCAGGGTCATTACTATAACAGTTGGGGCGATGAAGAGTCGAAAGATGCCAAGGTGACTATACTGGGAAATCAAGGATTTCGTGTCTTGGGAGAGTCTGATTGGTTAACATTCCCAGAGGAAATCCGCATGCCTCTGAATATGCCTGAGGATGTAACTGGCACTTTCTATGATCCTCATGGTCAATACATCGCTTGGTGTACACCTGGTAAGTTGAATTTTCTTGATCAAAATGGTAAGACAACCATAATCAAACTGCCGTTTATCAGGAACTGTGACGGGGTAACGATCAGCCCTCAGATGCACTATGCTGCTATTTGGTATGGCGAATCAATGTATATAGCTAATCTTAAAGCAGAGACGTTCAGTAAATTATCTTTTCATAGAATGTGGAAATCTAGTACGATCGCTGCAGGTTTTTCGCATGATGAAAAAATTCTTATTAGCAGCAGACCTGGTCTAATGAGCATTTGGCAGGTAGATCCCCCTCAAAAATTGACAGATAGTGCTCAAGTTATGAAAGGGATGGATATTGGGAACAATATTGAAATTGTTATATCAAGCGATAAAACCTTTGCCGTTACATTGAATGCGAGCAATCAAATAGGATCATCTCGTGAGAGTGCATTAATGGTTTGGCGAATCGAAGACGCCTTTGCTGTGCATAGAATCAATCCGCCGCTTAGTGAATCGAGCCAACCAAAGTTTACTTCGTTCGCGCTATCACCGGATGATAAGCTGATTGCTAGTGGAGATGATTTTGGAGGGATTCGTTTATGGAGTGTCACAACCGGCGAGGAGGTCGCATTTTTTGACATCGATGCGCGACCACTCGACTTGGCTTTTACCCCCAATGGTTCGGGCCTGATTGGCGTTCTCGCTGATGGGACTATTCGTTTATGGGGGTTACCGTAAACATTAGCTTATCAAGCTGTTTCATCTAGCCAATTTTGTCATGCTCCTATGAGCAAAGAACTCCTCTAGGATTATTCTTTATCGGTAACTGAATCATTTGTATAATAGCGAAAGTAGTGAATTTGTCGTGGTAGGCGAAGATTAACAATAATGATCCATCTGTGAACAAAAAATGAAAAATCTAACCAGACAGGCATTTCTTGGACTCGTACAGCTTATTGTTCTCCTTGCCATCTTTCTCTTTCTACCCGGCTGGTCATTTAACTATTGGCAAGCATGGGTTTTCTTACTTGTATTTACCGTATCCGTGTTTTTGATTACGCTTTATTTTTTGAGGAAAGATCCAAATCTAATCCAGAGTCGCCTCAAAGCTGGACCTGCTGCTGAGCAGGAGAAAAGTCAAAAGATTATCCAGGCAGCTGCAAGCCTCTTTTTCATCTTGCCTTTCATTACTTCCAGTATCGACCATCGTTTAGGCTGGTCCAAGGTCCCCACATGGATCGTTCTTCTCGGGGATGTCTTGGTAGGACTGGGACTTTATATTGTTTTCCTTGTTTTTCGGGAAAATACGTTTACCTCGGCTACTATTGAAGTAAGGGATGAGCAGAAAGTGATATCGAATGGACCTTACGCGGTGATTCGCCATCCGATGTACTCTGGCGCATTTCTGATGCTATTAGGAATTCCACTCGCGCTCGGTTCCTGGTGGGCGCTGATTTTCGTGCTTCTTTTGTTTGCCGCAATTGTGTGGAGGCTTTTGGAGGAAGAGAAATTTCTTTCGAAAAACTTACCAGGGTATACAAGCTACCGTCAGAAAGTGCGTTACAGATTGATCCCCTTTATTTGGTAACATGACACATAACAACCGATTTGGGGAATCGTTCTGATAAATGCAAGTTATATGTCCAAACTTTTTGTAGATAAATCAATCGAAATACACGCACCTGTGTCAAAGGTGTGGGATGTCCTTACAGATTCTGGATATACCGCTGAATGGGCATCGGAATTTAACGGTGGCTCCCCGTTTCATATCGAGTCTGATTGGAAGCTCAACAGTCCAGTCTCCTGGAAAGGTCTGGATGGCAAAACGATTGTAGAGGGAAATGTAACGGCTCTGGAGCCTGGAAGACTTCTGCGTTTCACGGTGTTTGATGTTCGTAGTGAGAGACCGCCCGTCACGGAAGAAGATGGCATTACCTATCAACTCTCTGAAAAGGATGGCAAAACGACGCTCCATGTTTTGCAGGGCGATTTTTCAGTGATGCCTGAGGGAGAAAAATACCGCGCTATGTCTGCGGAGATTTGGGATCGCGTCTTACCAAGAGTAAAAGACCTTGCGGAGATGACAACATAAATGCACACGTCAGGGCAACAAACTTGCGGCAAAAGTTTGGCTGAGAATTCGGTCCTGCCTGCAAAACTTGGTGAGTTAATTTCTGCTATGGCTGACAACCTCGAGGTTCATCGGAAAGCGCTGGATCTCACAGACCCGAACTCGCAAGCAGAATATGATGCGTATGAAAAACTGCTAAAGGACCTCCGGCAAATCGCTGCTCAATTATCGGTCACGGCGAATGAAATGGCTGGATATCGCGATTTACCAATGGGCCGGCATGAGGAAAAAGCTATGACTCATCCAAGAGTACGGGATGCTTTTG
The DNA here is from genome assembly GCA_036394895.1 of Anaerolineales bacterium. GTDB lineage: Bacteria > Chloroflexota > Anaerolineae > Anaerolineales > Villigracilaceae > Defluviilinea. The sequence goes on along the minus strand of DASWEH010000267.1, from coordinate 12 downwards.
AGCACTTCGTAC
>DASWEH010000266.1:0-3490 GCA_036394895.1 Anaerolineales bacterium | reverse complement strand
TGGAAAAATTTTGCTGGGAAAATTCTTCAAGTCCGATCAAGAGGGCGAGGATCAAGCCACTGATAATGGCGACCCGCTGTCGGCTTTGAAGAGGAAACGAACGAAAGAAAGTCAAGTTGATCAGCAGAGCGAGAATCCCATACAGAATGAAATGCCCTGCTTTATCTCCCCAGGGAATTTGGTTGACTGTTTGGAGGATGCCAAGGTTTCCCGTATCTGCCAGGACAATAATGAGAATGATGAAAAGCGTGAAGAGAATGGTGAGCCACTTCATAAAAAAATAGAGACGCCCTAGAGCGTCTCTTCCATTTTGCCAGCTTTTTCTGCTTTTATTTCTCGCCGTGCTTTCAAGGCTTCCCAAACGGCAGGGACCACTGAAATGAGAATGATGGCAATAATAACAAACTCAAAGTTCTTTTTCACAAACTCCAGATTGCCAAAGAAATAGCCCAGTAAGGTGAATAGTAATACCCACACAATTCCACCGAAGACATTGTAGGAAAAGAAGTAACCATACGACATGCGTCCCATGCCCGCGACGAACGGCGCAAAGGTGCGTACGATGGGAACAAAACGCGCCAGAAAGATCGTCTTGCCACCATGTTTTTCAAAGAAGGCATGTGTGCGGTCCAGATATTCCCTCTTGATCCATTTGATATTGTAGGCGCGGTCGCCGAGATAATGGCCGATCCAATAATTGACCGTATCGCCGCCAACCGCGGCAATCATCAACAAACCAATCAATGCCCAAATGTTCAACGAGCCAAGTGCCGCAAACGTACCCGCCGCAAAGATCAGGGAATCACCCGGCAGGAAAGGTGTCACGACAAAGCCCGTTTCCATAAAAATAACAATAAAGAGAATGGCATATGTCCAGGCACCATACTGATTGATAATGTTTGACATATACTCGTCGAGATGTAAGAAAAGATCAATTAGAAATTTAAGTTGTTCCATGAATAACTCCCAGTTCACCGCTTCTTGGATTAATCTCCAAACGCTCTTTTGAAGAATGATAGATAAAGCCAACTGCCTGGATATTGAAGGCGGCAAATTTGCTGCTTGTTTGTTCAATTACTAAAATTTTGGAGCGAAATATGAACTCGGTTTTCAAATTTTAGCTTAGATGATTATGCAGCACTTTGTAAGCAGGCGCAGATTATACCTTGCTTTTTTAGTGGGCTTCCACGCGGCTAAGCCAATCACCTATTATCAAAACCATAACACTTCCAAGAGAGGAAAGACCAAAATTCAGCGAACCAAGCGGAATGAAGGTCCAGCCGCGCCAAAGGCCAATCAGGTGGCCCACGACAAAACCAAAGACGCTAAGACCAAAATACAAAATGAGGCGCCAGAAACCTCCGCCGCGTATCAGATGGTATACGGCGCCATAAAACAAGGCAACGAGCAGGGCAAATAGAAAGGCTGGAAGTGTCATATGAAGTTTAATTATGTACTAGACTGAATTTGAAACAATAGGATACAGCCCCTCGCTACCTTTTTCCTAATTTTCGGCAACACTCCCTCTTTGCCTATACGCAGATTTAGAGGATGATTCCGCCACCGATCATCACATCGCCCTGGAAAAAGACCGCCGCCTGCCCTGCTGTGATATCTCGCTGCGAGGCGTCAAACTGGACCTGGACCCTTCGATCCAACTCAGGGCTAGCCTGATTCCCGTTCATAGGCGTGACCAATGCCGCGGCCTCTTTCGCCGTATAACGAATCTTCACTTCCGCTCGGAACGGGTCACGCGGCGTTTCTCCAGACAACCAATTGACATCCCGCGCCGTTAACTCGCGTGATCCCAATTCTTCGTGTGTGCCAACGATCAACGTGTTGTTTGCCGGATCTTTTCCAAGCACATACAAAGGAACGAGTGAGGCAACACCTAATCCCTTGCGCTGACCAATTGTGTAATTCGCGAGTCCGGTGTGTTCGCCAATTGACCTGCCATCGCGAGTCAAAATCTCTCCTGGCTTAGGTATCTCCGCCGCGTTGCGCTGAAGGAAATTGCGATAATCTTCCCCAGCCAGAAAGCACAGATCCTGTGAATCTTTACGGGAAGCTGTGGGCAATCCGAATTTTTCAGCAATCGCACGAATTTCCGTTTTTGGATAATCGCCAATCGGGAATAAGGCTCTGGCAAGCTTTTCTTGATTCAATACATGAAGCACGTACGATTGATCCTTACTTCGATCAACCGCCCGCAATAATTGATAACCGTCCTCTGACTTCCGAATTCGCACGTAATGTCCCGTTGCCATGAAGTCTGCGCCGAAAGCCAACGCGTGATCGAGCAAAAACGTCCAGCGGATTTGCCGGTTGCAGATCAAGCACGGGTTGGGCGTCTCGCCGCGCGCATATCCATCCAGAAAATATTGCACGACCGTGTTATGGAAGACATCTTTTGCATCGATCACATAAAAGGGAATATCAAGCTTCGCCGCGACCCGGCGTGCCTGTGCCATAGAATCTGGCGTGCAGCAGCGATTGGAATCTTCCTTGCCGTGTTCGCTCCACAAGCGCAGCATCATGCCAATGACGTCATAGCCCTGCTCTTTGAGCAAGGCTGCGGCAACCGAGGAATCTACTCCTCCAGACATGGCGACGACAACAGTAGTCATGGTTTAAGTACACAGGTAGACAGGTCACACTTGTATATGTGTTTTCCTGTTTACCATTCTATTTCAACATTCTTGCTTTCTGAACTAATCCAGGCAATACGTTCAAAAACGAATCGACATCAGCAGGGGTAGTATGAACACCTAATGTCACACGCAAGGAGCCCAAACCCCAATCCCGAGACAAGCCGATGGCGTTCATCACTTCACTCGGCTCTGGGTTGCCCGTCTTACAGGCAGAACCGGACGAGCAGGCAAACCCTGCAGCATCCAGAAGGGTCAACAATAAATTTCCATCCACGTCTTTGAAGGCAAACGAGGCGTGATGAGGCAATCGAGAGTCGAGATGACCAGTCAGCCGTGAATCGGGAATCGTTTCCAGCACCGTTCCAATGATCTGATCTCTGAGCGGTTTCACATGCGTAACACGTTGGTCGCGTTCTTCGTTTGTCAATCTTAACGCCTCTGCAAAACCAACAATGTATGGCACATTTTGAGTTCCGGCGCGCAGGCTGAATTCCTGCCCTCCACCGGTCAGATGTGAAATGAGCGGCGTGCCCTTCCGAACATATAACGCGCCAACACCCTTTGGACCATAAAACTTATGGGCGCCAAGCGACATCATATCTACGCCAAGCAATTGAACATCAAGCAGCAAATATGCCGCAGCCTGGACAGCATCAGTGTGAAAGAGAATATTATTGGCTTTGCAAATTTTGGCAATCTCTTTGATCGGATTGATCGTGCCAATCTCATTATTTGCATACATCACCGAAACAATTGCGGTGTTCTCACAAATTGCTTGTGAGACCGCGTCCGGTGTGATCATCCCATATTCATCTACACCCAGCCACTCGATTAAGAAG
>DASWEH010000265.1:0-11376 GCA_036394895.1 Anaerolineales bacterium | reverse complement strand
GCCGACCAATACGCCAACAGATACACCAACGCCTACCAACACACCCACAGATACACCCACACCGACCAATACTCCTACTGATACACCAACACCCACCAATACACCGACTGACACGCCGACTGCTACGCCCACTCCAACCAACACGCCCACCAATACACCCACGAGCACTCCAACGCCAGTGCCGGTGCCAAGTCAGATCACACCCACAGGCACAACCTGCAACCAGTTCAGGGATGGCACCGCAACAACACTTAGCGCTGTTCAGTACTCGGTCAAGAACGGTCTGATCAGCCAGGTCAACCCAGGTGTGTTCTTCTACTGGGTACAGGTGGATGCGACCGCTGGCGGCAACACCTTCACCATTGACCAAGCAATCACAACTGGCAACTTCGATAGCCACTTCTTCAGCCAGGCAGCCGGTAGCTTCGTCTACAATTCAGGTTGCACGAAGATCAATGCGACCATCAGCACAGTTAATGGCGTGACCACCATCACCTTCAACGCCAGCTCGGCAGGCACGTACATCATCGGGGTCAAATACGACGCGACGAGTGTCGTTGGCTTCGGCGCTCCGAGCCCCACGACGGTGAGCTACACCTTTACCTTGACAGGGTTCTCCAGCTCGACGGAAGGTCTCGATCTCGTCAAGAAGTAAAGAAGATTTCAGTCTGGGTTATGTATCGTTAGAGACGAACGATCAACCGACTGAGATTGAAGAATAAATATAGAAGAGGCAGGTTGTTGCTGCCTCTTCTATATTTAATTTATAAAATGTAACCTCCTGCGACCAATTTTATAACCGGATTATGACCAGCTATATGCTATTAGATGCACATTAATTGTCCTATTATTCAATTTATAAATATCGTCGCCAGCATGAATAGTGGGCCTTATTTTACTGACCACATCAGCTTACTAGAATATTCGATCGTTTTCAGCTCAATCAGGAACTTCAAAGCATGCTGGGAGAAGAACACTTCATTGTAGGGATCGGCTCACCTGTGAACGTCAGCGTAGCGGTCAACCCCGTGCTCGATCCTGGCGAATCGCAGTGTTACCCGTACTTGATCACGTTCGATCCCACAGGCTTTACTCAGTTCCGGAACAGTGCCACTATCGCCATTACCAACCACTCTGGTCATTTGGGCTGACCCTTTGAGCCGCTAGTGTTAGCCAATTTCATCGTTCCATAGACTGTGAACCATTGTTTGGGGTCGGGACCACAACTGACCCCGAACCAAAGATGAAAGGTTGAACAGCCACGAATTGAAGTCTAAGTCAGAAAGATGCCACTGCTCATTCTTGACTGGGCGACCGGAACGTACATGTTGACAGCTGCACAACGCAACCTGGTCATCAGCCTCAAGACCCAGCTCGACAAGTACAACAATCATATGAGCTGCCCGTAAACCAACATTGACTCGGCTCATGTAAAAAGAAGAGGTTGTCTCACAACGGCCTCTTCTCCGTTTACTCGTTCAGTCAGCAAGAACATCAGTACCCGCACTGCGAAGGTGGCCATCGTTGAGGGAACCTCCGTCTCACAGACAATTGTGGTCTTCGTGAACCAGGCAGTGACTGCCCAGGCTGCTCCGGATGAGGCATCTGCCACGTACGGGTCAAAACCCTCGTTAAACACCTTCCAGATGAGATGGCAGGAACCAACGCAACACGTTCCAATCTTCAACCGGGTCAGCAGCCTACTAAACGAGTTGCAGCTAATCTGTGAACAGAACGTGGCAGAGTCCTTCGGGACTCCGCCACATCTGTATATGCACTTGGAATGATTCAATTCCATACAAAAGCAGTATAATTTTTATACCTAGGGTAAATTAGGTAAGCAGGTTTTTCATCTCGTGGGAAACCAAATGAGCCTCGAAAGAGCGTACAGGGAGCCACATAATTTACTTAACTTTCTGTTTGAATTTCAATCTACCAATTTATGTACAAAGTTAACTTGTTTATGAGAAACGCGGTAGTAAATGATTTGAGGAATGAAGTCTTGCTGCCTATCATGGTAATCATCTTGTTCTGCAGGATTGGGGCGCTTGGAACCAAAGGCGACGATCTACAATATTCGGGAGATTGATGTCACCATTCGATCACCAGCATCCAGAGAGTCTGTCTGAGCAGGCGAATGAGCCGGAGGATCTTGATTCTCAGATCACTGGCAAACGCCAGCAAATCGCTGCTTTGCGGCGCGAGGTAGCCGAGTTGGAACAACGCCGGCGTGACATCAAGCGTCGGCGTGCATTACAAGTTCCTGCCTTGCCCTCTGTATCCGCAAGCGAGCAGACCAAAGGACAAACAATGGCGCCCTCAATAGGGATTAGGCTGGTGTTGGCAGGACTTGCATTCATTCTGGCGGGGCTAGGACAGCACGCCTTGCACGTGCCTCTCCAAATCGGAGGCTGGGTGATCAATGGGTGGATTCTTTACGGTAGCGCCGCAGTATTATTCATCCTCGCTTTTGGTCGCACCACATCTGCACACTTCGCGCGGGAGCATTTAAACGACCCACCTCACGAGATCTCTATTTCTCCAACCCGCACCTTTTGGGTGTTTCTTATTCTTGCCCTTCTGGCGATGTCCGGTAGTCTCATTCTCTTTAACAGGCCCGCGACGATGGCGAGCGCATGGATCTTGCACGTCATCAGCGTGCTGTTATTCATCGCGGCATTCATCCCGTTCGACCAGCTTCGCTATATCTCTTTTCAACCCCGCACCCAATTCAAGGCTCAACTTGTGCGCCTGCTACCTATTCTTGCCGTGCTGGCCCTCGCTACATTTGCGCGCTTTTGGCAATTGAGCACCTTTCCCTTTGGTGAATGGACCGATGAAGCCCAAAACGGACTGACTGCCGCACAAATTTTACATGACCCAAGCTTCCGGCCTGTTTTTATTCCTGAAACATTGATCCCTTCGCACTTTAACTATCTGATTGCGCTCTCCTTTTCGCTGTTTGGAATTAGCGCGGTCGGCGTACGCATCGTTGTGGCCCTCTTTGGTCTGATTGGCGTCGTTTTTGCCTATCTTCTCTTTCGGCGCTGGTTTGGCGAATGGATGGGCATCTTTGCCGCGGGTGTCTTGGCGGTGATGCGTTATGATCTCACCTTTTCGCGCTTTGGTCTGCACGGGATTGCTACACCGGCGTTCGAACTTGCTGCTCTCTATTTTCTTGATCGTGCCCTCGCCGAGAAAAAACCTGCGGATTTTGCATGGTTTGGTCTGACCATAGGATTTGGGCTGGCGTTTTATTTTGCCTTTCGCTTGTTTCCGGCCGCGTTGGTTATTTTTCTTCTCCTACAACTGGTGAGTGCCGCGCTTGCGAAACGTGAAAAGCGTGCGATCATCAAGCACTATATTAAAGTCATGTGGCCACATGCGCTGATCGCGCTCCTCGGGCTGGTCATTGCCATTGCGCCCATCGCACAATTTGCATTGAAGAATCGGGATTTGTTCTTTGCACGGACCAGTGCTGTTTCCATCTTCCAAAATCGGGATGATCCAAATCTCAGGCAAGCATTGTTAAGCAATGTCCTCAAGCACCTGGAAATGTTCAATCTGAAGGGAGACAACAATGGTCGGCACAACTTGCCCGGAGCGCCAATGCTCGATCCAGTGATGGGAGTGTTATTCGTTCTTGGCACGGCCTATAGCTTGTGGCGTTGGCGAGATCCACCCAGCCAGCTGATGCTATTGCTGTTTGTGAGTATGCTACAGGGCGGTATTCTTTCGCTCGATTTTGAAGCCCCTCAGGCCTACCGGTCGATTGGCGTCATCCCTGCCCTTGTCTATTTCATCACAGTGCCAATCGCCGCTGTATCACAAGCCGTCAGGGGTGTTCTAAGAAGTGAAAGTCCTACACCCCTATCAAAGTTACCCGATATCTCCCTCTCTCTGGGACTTACGGTCGTGCTGGCTGTTGTCACCTACCTGAATTTTGACATGTTCTTTAACAAACAAAAAAATGATCCCTCCGCCTGGGCCTCCTATTCGACGGCAGAAACACTGGTTGCCAATGAAATGAATCGACTCGCCGCAACTCATGATTTTGTTGTGTCAGCGCTTTACTATGATCCTCCCACCGTGAGGTTCCTCGCCGGAAATATCACCAATACACAACGCTGGACAGTCACTGACCGCTTGCCGGTCGTGCACGAGGATAATGGGCATGGTCTTGTGATGATGTTCGATGAGAAGCTTATGTCTGCCTACAACGATGCGCAGAGGTTGTATCCCGGTGCGAGCTTTATCGAGCAGCATGCCCCGGCGAGAGGCGGAACGGTGCTGTGGGAGGTCGTCTTGACTACCGACGATCTGCGCTCGGTTCAGGGTGTGACTGCGCGCTATTTCCAGGGCAGTTCGGTGGAGGGCAAGCCCGTTAAAGAGGAGACACTTCCGCAAATCTCTGTAAATTGGACGAAAGGGCAACCACTCGCGGAGCCTTTCCTGGCTGAGTTGCGCACCACACTGCATATCTTGGAATACGGCAGCTACCGTTTCAACCTGCGAGGGTCTGCCTCAGAGACGAAGTTGTGGATCGATGAGAACCCGGTCACGGATGTGCCGTTGAGATTGGCACGCGGCAATCACGCATTACGTCTGCAAGCGTCTGGCAGCCCAAACAAGCTTGAGCTTTGGTGGCAACCACCCAACGCTTCGGAAATGCAACTGCTTCCTGCTGTCAATCTGTTCCGCCCGCCTGTGACAAATAACGGCTTGCTCGGCGCGTACTATCCTTCGCCAGATTGGAGCGGCGAACCCGCCTTTACTCAGATCGATCCTGAAATTGATTACTATTTTCATATCATTCCGTTGGCACGCCCCTATACTGTCGAGTGGACAGGCAAACTCTTTGCACCTACAGTTGGAACCTATCGCTTCGCCCTCAACTCTGTAGATAATTCACAACTCAAGCTTGACAATTCTCTAGTAGTGGATAACCCGAATGGACAAACGACCGTTCAAGGTGACACAACCCTCCAGAAAGGCTGGCACGACATCAACGTACGTTTCGCGGATAAGACGGGCGGAACACAGATCTATTTATATTGGACGCTGCCCGGTGCCAGCGAGAGCGTCCTTGTGCCCGCGCATTATTTGCTGCCCCCGATGGGACAATATCCAGCGACTCCTGACGACCTCATTCCGGCGCAACCATGAGGAATCGCTATCGCGTATCTCATCGAATGATAGCCTAATGATTCTTTTATGCCTTTCTTTCATATTAGCAATTGACTATAATCCTATGCAATATATCTGATTTCATATGAACCAAATCATTGATGCCCAAATCCGACCGCTGCGCACAGCAGCACCTGCCGATACTCAAACCAGGCAACATGCACTGACATTGGCACTTGCACTGGTATTGGGAGGCATCGTCGTCTGGCAGCTGCGCCAGGCGTGGGCAAAGGATGTCCTTTGGCCCTGGATATTCCTCCTGGCAGCCATGTTCATGGCGGCACAAGCCCTGCGTGGTCTGGAACTTTGGCTACCTGGAGAACCCATTCTGCCGCGGCTGGCTTCGTTTCCGAGTTCCCAGCGTCTTATCATTGCTTCGAACTTAATGACTGCAGCCATCCTCTTGACCGGATTGATCGTTTGGCGACTGTGGCCTGATTACCGTCAATGGCATGGAACTCCGATCTTATGGCTGGTGGCACTGACCCTCCTCCTCATCGGTGCCGGGTTGATTGGCGCAGTTGGACGCGGATCACCGCGCGCGGCTACAGCTCTGACGATCTGGTCGAACTCCTCTCGGAACCGTTGGTTGGAGGTCGTTGCCTTTCTCTTGATCTTTGCCCTGGCGATTTTCCTGCGAACCTATCGTTTCAACAGCATCCCTCCGGGCATCTACGTGGATGAAACCAATGGTGCTCTCGACGCGCTTTATATTCTGGAGGGACGCGACGTTTCCCCCTTTGGCACTGGCTGGTATGGCACACCGAATGCCTTTCTCTATTTCATGGCGGGCATCTTCAAGCTGTTTGGCGCAACCTGGATGGGTCTGAAGATTGTCTCACTGATCGCCGCGATTTTGACTGTCCCAGCCGTATATCTACTTGGCAGGCTGATGTTTGGTCCCCTGGCTGGCATTAGCGCCATGCTGCTGATCGCGGTCAGCCGCTGGCATTTGAGCATGAGTCGCTGGGGCTGGAACGAGACCGCGCCGCCGCTCTTTCAGATATTAGCAACGTTCTTTCTGATCCGGGGCTTGCGTGACCGGCGCGCGCTTGACTATGCCTTAAGTGGAGTTCTCGCTGGTCTATCCATCTATACTTATCTTAGCGCTCGGCTCGCCATAGCGACGCTGTTACTATATATTCTTTATTGGCTTTTGTCCGATCCATCCGGTTTTCGTTCTTCGCTGCGCCGAAGCTGGTTGGGACTGGTCATCCTTGGGGTCGCGGCGACCGTGACAGTGGCTCCCATTGCGGTAACGTACATCACCGACTCTTTCACTTTCAACAACCGTGTTTCAGAGATTAGTGTCTTTCGCAATATGCGCGATCAGGGCAGCCTGGCTCCGCTTACCCAGAACATCGGTGATATTCTCAAGTTCTTCCATCAAACTGGTGACCATCAGGGCAAACACAATCTACCCGATGAGCCGATGACGGATCCAATTACCGGGCTGTTGTTTGCCATCGGAGTGGCGTACGCAATTGTCGGCTGGCGTGATCAGAGACGCGTTCTTCTGATCCTTTGGCTGGTGCTTGGGCTGGCTGGAAGCTTTCTCAGTTCGCATCAGGAGTCCCCACAATCCTACCGCGCGCTGACAGCACTGCCTGCAGTAGTGCTCCTGTCAGCCGACGTGCTTGACCGCATCGGGCGTGCGTTGTATCGCGGCCTGCAAGAGGCAGGTCTTGCAAGTGTATATCCATTTCTACCGTCACTGGCGGCAGGTGGTACGATTGTGCTCGCATTGCTGGGTACCACAATCTGGGAATCCAACGTTTACTTTGGACGCCAGGCTGCTTCTTTAGATGTCGTCCGCGGATTTAATCCAACGGAAAATAGTGTGGCTCACGAGACGTTAGCAGCCTTGCAGAACGGTAGCGAAGTGTATCTTTCTCCTAACTTTTCCACCTACGCCCCATTACGTTTTTTGGTCTATGGAGCGATAAAAGCCAAGACAGGCAAAAACACGCTGGATGAGCCACCCTATCAGGTTGCCTTGCCGGAAGTGAATTTGCCGTTTCCCGATCATGGACAGGATATCCTGATGTTGCTTGACAACGAATACTGGCCTCTACGCGACTATATCACCTCGCTCTATCCTCAGGCCCGCATGGAATTGGTGAGCCTGGCAGATGAGTCGCCGCTCTATTTCCGTATCAAGATCCCTCAATCACAGATCGCTAAGCGTCAAGGGCTGACTCAACAGATCACCTACTTTAACGGGCGAACGGAGGAGCGTGCTGTTTCGCAGGTTGAGGTAAGTGATCCGCAGATCAAAGAGGCGACCTGGGAAGGCGCCATCCGCCTGGGACACGGAGGTCAATATGAATTGCGCGGAGAGAACGGGCTGCAAGTGTTTCTGGATGACCAACCATTCGAGGGGCAGCACTATCTGGGACGCGGGTTATATCGGTTGCGCCTCATGTGGAAGAGTGGATCCCGAGACAATCCACAACTGATCTGGAAAATGGATGACCGTGATCCCGAACCTGTTTCCCCCGAAGCGCTCTTTCGAATCACCGGACCGTCCCAAGGCTTACTTGGAACCTACTGGCCCAACATGAATTGGCAGGGCGTACCTTCCTTCCATCAAGTAACTCCATTCCTCCTGCTGGCTTGGCCGGATGAACAACCCATCGTGCCAAATGGTGAGTTCAGCGCTCGCTATACAGGCGCACTACATGTAACTGAGCCTGGAGATTATATGTTACGCGTCAAAGCCGACGATGGAGCACGTCTCATCCTAGACGGGAACATCCTGGCGGAGGGAATGATACCCGGACAGCCAAATGAATTCGATACCAATGTCGAACTACAAGCAGGGGATCATCCAATCCAAATTGATTATTTCCAGCAAGGTGGTGGCAGCGGCTTGAAGCTGTTTTGGAGTTATAACGGCGGCCCGCTCACTCCTGTCCCTCCGACCGCACTGATCCCCTCGCAACCTTAGGAGCATTTTATGAGTTCTACCGATGTCAATATGCCTCCTCCCGCCTCCAACGCTCTAAAAGCCTGGAGTGGTCGTCTTAACATCAAACAAATCGCTGATTTATTTGATCGGCCTTATGTCATCAATATCAGCCTCGGCATCATTCTACTGGTCGCGGCATTGTTCCGTTTCCATGGCATCAACTGGGATGAAGGCCGACATTTACACCCTGATGAACGCTTCCTCTCTACTGTAACCAACGATCTGCAATGGCCCCAGAACTTGAGCAATTATTTTGATCCGAACACCTCAACCCTCAGTCCTTACTCACTGCCCAATATGGGACTGTATGTGTATGGGACCTTGCCAGTTTATTTCGTCAAATGGACGGCAATTCTGCTTGACCGCAATAACTATGACAAGATCACACTCGTAGGCAGAAACCTATCCGCCCTGTTCGATATCGCCACGATTCTCTTTTTGTTTTTGATCGCAAAACGGTTGTACGGCAAAAAAGTCGGCTTACTGGCAGCCGTGCTGATGTCGCTTAGTGTGATGAATATCCAGCTTTCGCATTTTTATACAGTAGATACGTTTGCAAATCTATTTGTTGTAGGGACAATCTACTTCGTATTGCGAGCCAATGAAAGCGGCCGCTGGCCGGATCATGCGTTGACCGGTTTGCTGTTCGGGCTTGGGCTGGCATCCAAACTTAATGTCATCATCCTCATCCTGCCCATTGTGATTGGAGCGGGAATCAACTTGTATCAACGCGGCCGGGATGGCAACTTGCGACCTGCGCTGGAACACACGCTCGTCCGTCTCTTCACTGTCTTTTTTATCGCAGCCCTCACCTTTCGAATCCTCCAGCCGATTGCTTTTAACGGACCGGGTTTTTTGAATTGGTCGCTCAATCCTCGCTGGGTGGAGGACATAAAAGAACAGCAAAAGATTCTCGGCGGCGACTCTGATCTGCCCTGGATCCAGCAATGGACCAATCGCTCGCTCATGTTCCCTCTCTACAATATTATAGTCTGGGGAATGGGCGTCCCGCTTGGATTGGCAAGTTTGGCAGGGGTGGCGTTGGCAATTTATGAATTGATATGGCGCCGCAAACTTGAGCATTTGTTGCTGGTGCCTTACATAGGAATCACATTCCTGTATCACGCCAGTATGTTTGTCAAGTTCATGCGTTACTTCCTGCCGATCTATCCCTTTTTGATTCTGTACGCGGCTTACTCGATCATCTGGCTCTGGAAGTACGCGAATGCCTCTCAGGAAGATCGGACGTCTGCACCAGCGTTCCCATCGAACCAATGGAAGCATGCACTGCGCCGCATCCGTCCCAGCCAACCATTGGTCTTGTCCATTGCGGGAGTTGTGGTTGCTGGAACTCTAATCTACGCCATGGCGTTCAGCTCGATCTACGGCCGGATGAACAGCCGCATTGAGGCCTCGCGCTGGATGTATCAGAATCTTCCACAGGGTGCAATGCTGGCAAATGAACATTGGGATGACTGGCTGCCCATCGGTGGCCTGGATGGCAATACCTCTTATGGCGACCAGGGCATGTTCACAGCGGTCGAGATGGCCAACTATGAAGATGACAATCCCGATAAATTGAATCGGATGATTGAGAACCTGACACAGGCAGACTATATTGTGCTCTCGAGCAACCGCCTGTATGACTCGATTCCACGGCTGCCCATACGCTACCCACTGACCTCACGCTATTACAAATTGCTATTTAGCGGCAAACTGGGCTTTGAGCGTATCAAGGACTTTACATCTTATCCTACCGTTTTGGGAATTCAAATTCCGGACCAGGTTGCAGAAGAATCATTTAGCGTCTATGATCATCCACGCGTGCAGATCTTTCAGAAGACCGCCGCGTTCGATGCAGAAAAAGTCCGCCAGGAACTTAGTAAGGGGATTGTGTGGGAGAAAGTCGTACATCTCACCCCGCGTGAGGCAAGCACAACCTCAAAGACCCTTGAGCTTTCGGTGAAAGAGGAAACGCTTTATCAGCGAGTTGCAACTTGGTCCAGTGCAGAAGTCAATGAAGGAAGCTGGGGTAGTCATGTTCCGGTGCTGGCTTGGTTTGTTATCCTCGAGCTGATTGGATTGATCGCTCTGCCGCTCACCTTCATCCTGTTCAAGCCTTTTGCTGACCGTGGTTATAGTTTCAGCAAGGCAATCGGTCTTCTTGTCGTCGCTTGGGGAGCATGGATGATTTCCAGCCTTCGCCTGGCTCCCTTCACCTGGTGGACAATCCTGGCAGTAATCGCCTTTCTTGCGCTTGGTTCCATTCTATTTATAGGGAAGCAGAAATGGGATGAATTGCTTTCGTTCATACGAACGCGCTGGCAACTCATGGCGCTAGAGGAAGTTTTATTCTGGCTCTTCTTTGGGCTCCTGCTCTTGATCCGCTGGGGCAATCCGGACTTGTGGCATCCGGGCATGGGTGGAGAAAAACCAATGGATGTAGCCTATCTCACAGCGATCGTGCGCACACCGTATTTCCCATCTTATGATCCGTGGTTTTCCGGTGGATATATCAACTATTATTATTTCGGCTTCGTCCTTGCGGCAACTCTTATCCACCTGACAGGCATTGTGCCCACGGTTGCCTACAACCTGGCAGTACCCACGTTCTTTGCTTTAACGTCCATGGGCGCTTTCACCGTTGCGTTCAATTTCGCGGAGCGCCGACAAGATGATGGCGAGGCAGAAAGCAGGCGCTGGCTGGGCGTAGGGCGTGCAGCCTTGTTTGCTGGACTGGCAGGCGCCCTCTTTGTGGCAATCATTGGCAATTTTGGTCAGGTCAAACTCTTGTGGGACGGCGTTCGAAGTATGAGTTCGATCCAGCCCGTGGAGAAAGCTTCTATCCAGATCACACTGGCACAATTCGCGGATGGGCTGAGCAAACTGCTCACTGGGGGACATCTGAACTTGCCCACCGAGTGGTGGTACTGGAACGCCACGCGCCTCATCCCGCCTGCTCAGGGGGAAGCGGGTCCCATCAATGAAATGCCATTCTTCACCTTCCTGTTCGGTGATCTCCATGCACATATGATGGCTCTGCCCTATACGCTTCTTGCGCTCGGATTGGGATTGAATTTAGTCCGGTCTTCCGCGCGGAACATGGAGAATAGCAAGGCGATTGTCTGGTGGCGCGATCCGGTTGAAATCCTCACACTGGTATTGCTGGCACTGACCACTGGCGCGCTCTGGCTCATGAACACCTGGGATTTTCCAAC
>DASWEH010000264.1:0-9112 GCA_036394895.1 Anaerolineales bacterium | reverse complement strand
TGATACAGCCATTTGATTGACTCAGTCCAAACATCAGCACAAGCACCTGTTGCTGGCGCGCCAGGGTTACATCGCGGTTGGTATAGATGTCATAGACGGATGGAGATTGTGGCAGACCTGCAAGGAAAGATGCTTCAGCTAACGTGAGCTGATTGGCTGTCTTACCGAAATACGTTTCGGAGGCAGCCTCGATTCCATAAGCAAGATTGCCGTAATAAATTTCGTTGAGATATAACTCCAGAATATCATCCTTGGAGTAGCGGCGCGTAATTTCAGCGGCAAGGATGATCTCACGCGCTTTCCGTGAATAGGTGCGCTGGGCGCGCTCTTCAGGCGACAGTAATAAAGCACGTGCAAGCTGCTGGGTAATGGTGGATGCACCACCGCCCTGCCCGCCAGTACGGTAGTTTTCCCATAAGGCGCGGATAATTGCTCCAGCATCAAAGCCTGGGTGCTCGTAAAAGTCCTTGTCTTCAGTAGCGATCGTCGCTGCAACAAGGACCGGGGAAATTTTGTCAAGCGTCACATAAGTGCGACGTCCTGCACTCGGATCAAGGATTTCGTAAAGCGGATTTCCATTGCGATCCAGAATCCGTGTCGTCTCGAATTGTGAGGCCCGGTTTTGTAGATCCTCTACGCTCGGCAGCGTGCGCGCAATCGAATAATACGAAAACAATAATCCTGAGGCGCCAATAATCAGTGCGACGACCACGCCGAACAACGCAACCAGGAAACCACGTATTAGGCAGCCTCCCCAGCCACTTCTCCAATCAAAGCTGGTTGTTCTCCCTATCGCAGGTGGCTGCATGGGTGGTTGCACGGGCCGCGCCAGACGTGTTTGTGCATTCGGTGCATTCCGCGGGCGACTCGGCGGATCATAGGCAACCGGTGAGACACGCGTGCCCTCCAGGTCGAGTTCATCGACGCGGCGCGGCAATGGCATATTGTTTTCATCCAAAGGGATGCGCGGCGGAGGGGGTGTGCGGCGTGCTGGGCTTGCCTTTGTCGTGGCGGTGGGATCAGCAGGTTCCTCTTCTTTTGGTTCGACCGGAATGTCTGTTCGGGTCTCCGCCTCTGATTCAATCAGCCTTTTTAAAAATCGTTTGTTTTCTTCTTCTCTTCTTTTCTCTTCTTCGTTAGTCATTCTTCACCAAATCTTTAGATCTAAAGGTCTCCTTCGTAATTTACAAGATGTTGCAAATACGGCGTTCTGCAAATTCAAGGATTCGATTTATAGAAAAAACCTTTAGGGTCTTAAGTTTTATTTAGGTTTACTCATCATGAGTACAGTCCATAAACCTCGATGACAAACCTCTTCATTTTGATTTTTTACTTCCAATTGTATAGTTACAGAGCCGCCACCGATCCGCGGCAGGGCTTTCGTCTCTTTGACTTCCAAATCCACATACAGCGTATCACCAATAAAAACAGGCTTGACGAACTTCCATTCATTGACTTCGCGAAAGGCGATCACGGTACCATCCAGGATGCCTGTTTGCCAGGCTAGCCCCGAAGCAATGGACAATCCCAAAAGTCCATGCGCGACCTGCTTGCCAAACATGGTTGTCTTGCTGAATTCAGGGTCAGTATGGATGCGATTGTTATCGCCTGATAAGGCGGCGAACGTCATAATATCATTTTCAGTGATTGTCCGCTTCTCTGTGATGACTTTTTGTCCGACGCTGAACTCTTCAAAGTAGAGGCCCATAAGATAGTCTCCTGATTTCATTCCAATCTCGGTGATTGAGTAGCCCTGAGCGTTCTTCGCGATGGCATATCGAAACCACTAATTTCATGTTTGCTTTCAATAATTTGTTTACTCACAAACTAATGGTTTCGACTGCTCGCGCTCAACCATCGGAGTGTTTCAGAAACTAAATTATACCCTTTGACCTCTTGACAATCTCCTTATACAATACACCTATGCGTGATTGGTCACTCGCCCCAGGCGACCCGCTTTGCCTTACCCTTGCGGCAGATTCACGCCTCTCCATTCCTGACTACCTCAACGATCATATCTGGGAACTCGTGATCGGTGGTGGAGAGCCTCCCGCGCTTTCACTCCAGACTACTTATGGACTGCGTGCAAAAGCAATGCGTCTTTTCCTGCGTTTCAGCGAAAATGGGAAAAGCGTCAGCGATCCTGCTGCTTTTGCCTTGCCGCCAACCGTGCGCCGTTTTTATCCGAATTTTCTCATCCTCGACTACTCTCCTCTCAAGAACATAGACGTTTCAACTGAATACTGGGTTCCACAATCCAACGCGCTAAGCTGTCGTGTCACAATTGCTAACAAAACCAGTGCCACCCGCAAAATCCGCCTGGAGATCTGTGCGGTGCTCACGCCGATTCAGGGCCAAGGCATGACTGCTACGCAGATGCAAATGGTGCATGTGCTGGCGGGACAAACGAATGGACTCTTTCCGGTTCTCTTTTTGACCGGCGGTCCCGCGCCCGGATCAGGACCTCATCCTTCGCTCTTTCTGGACCTTGACCTGGGTCCCGGCGCCACGCGTACTCTCACCTGGGCGCAAGCTGCGACCAATGCATTGCAATCCTCCTTTGATCTCGCTCGCCAGACCTCTGCTCGCCCCTGGGAAGCGGAACGTGCCAGGCTGGAATTGCTGAACTCGGGCCAAACTATTGATATCCGTACTGGTGACAAGGATTGGGACGCCGCGTTCGCGCTCAGTCAAAGCGCGGCATTCGGATTGTTCTTCCCACCCAATACGCATTTGCCCTGTCCCTCCAACGTTTCAGCGCGTAGCCCGGATCACGGATATTCATCCAAGGGGGATGGCACAGATTATCCCATCTCATGGAGTGGGCAAACTCCATTCGATGCGTATTATCTTTCCAGTGTGTTACCTGCCTCCGAAGCTTCACAGGATTTGCTGGAAAACTTCCTCTCGATTCAAACAGAGGGTGGTTTTATCGATGGAAAACCCGGGCTATCCGGTCAACGCGGACGTTATAACGCGGCACCGCTGCTGGCGAGCCTGGCTTGGAAACTTTATGAAAGGTCAGAAGATCCAGAATTTCTCGGTGAAGTCTTTCCCAAACTTCTAAAATTTTTCTGGTCATGGTTTTCACCTGAATACGACGAAGACCGCGATGGACTGCCGCAATGGAAACACATCCTGCAAACTGGCTTTGATGATAACCCGCTCTTCGATGCGTGGCATGAATGGTCTTTGGGCGTGAACATTACACAAGTTCACAGCCCGGCGTTGGAAGCGATGTTATACAATGAAGCGGCGTGTCTGATCAAAATGGCGGAACAGCTGGAGCGACACGATGCTTTGATTTTGCTTCATGAACAAGCTGCGAAATTAAGAACATCTATCGAATCAACATGGCAGCCACGCACAGGTTTATATCACTATCGTGATCGCGCGACCGGGTTAAGCCTCGCTGGCAAAGTGTTGCTGAAACAACAGGGTTCAGGGACAGCCTCACTGAAAATGAAGTTCGAGCAGCCGATCCGCTTATTGATCGAAGTCCAGACTCAAAATCCTGCGGCGAAGCGTCCCGAAATCCGCATCCATCAACTGGCAACCAAACCAGCCGATGAAATCATCAGGAGTAGTGATTATCAATGGCACAACCGTGGATCCGTGTTTACTACACACAACGTGTACTCCAAGATTGCGAAAATTTCGGTGCGCGGGCTGAACGAGGAAGACACCGTTATTATCAGCACACTGGATTTCACCACGGAAGACCACACACTCTTCATGCCGCTTTGGGCTGGGATCCCTGATGAGCAACATGCGCAAACCATGATCGGACGGGCATTGCTGGACGCGGGCCGCTTCAACCGTCCCTTTGGCATCCCGGCCTGCCCGCTTCTCCGCTCACATAACCCGGAAGCGGAAGCCGTTTCACAAGCGGTTCATCTACCCTGGAATTTATTTGTCTGCGAGGGCTTACTGAGATATGGCTTCCAAACGGACGCGGCGCGTCTGGTGGCTCATTTCATGACCGGTATTATTCAAAACCTCAAACAGAACCGCGCCTTTTATGCGCGCTATCACGCCGAAAGAGGGACAGGCTTGGGGGAACGCAACGCGCTGAACGGGTTGGCACCCGTTGATTTGTTTTTGCGTGTTCTCGGCGTTGAAATCCTTTCCAGCACGTGCGTAAAACTGGAGGGTGTGAATCCCTTCCCCTGGGATGTAACAGTTCAATATAGAGGATTAAAAGTAATACGGGGGCAACAGAAAACCGAAGTGGTCTTTGCCAATGGCAAGTCAGTGATTGTAGAGGATATTGGGCCGGTCGTTGTTTCCCTCTAATTAATAAACACAGTCTATAATCATTAGCTGGGCCTATAAGTGGCATCTTTGTACTTGTTTATAAGTAGAATTAATCTTAACCCTCAAAACTTGTGGTAAAAATTTCGATGCGTATATCGATATTACGCAATAGGGATGGCACATGATTCGAAAGTTTTCCTTCGCTGCAAATCCCGTCACCCCTTGAATTACAGAGTGCCGCACGCATGTCAGACATGTGTTACTTAACTTTATATTTGAATTTCAACCAATTCATGTACAAAGTTAACTTACGCATGTTATGCGTGACACAAGCGGTAGAAAATCTTACTCGAAATTTTATGAATAAACTTTTATCTTATCTCTTATTTCTATATGGAGCAGAAAAAGCTCCTCTATTACTTGACCGCCTTCAGAGCTTCATGGAGCGCTATCGATCCAAAATCCCGCTTAGAAACGCTGAGCTAACAGAGCGTGATTCCATCCTCATCACGTATGGCGATCAATTGTCATCGCCAGGAGAAAAACCTCTTCAGACGCTGAGCGCGTTTTGCAGGAAGAACTTGGTTGGCATAATGGGTGGGATTCACCTCCTCCCATTCTATCCATGGACTTCAGATGATGGCTTTTCCGTCGTGGATTATCGGAAAGTTGACCCTGCTTTGGGAGATTGGGACGACATCTCTGCAATGCAGGATTATTTCCGTTTGATGTTCGATGCTGTGATCAATCATATCTCGTCGCAAAGCGAATGGTTCAAAGCGTTCTTAAATGATGATCCGCATTATGCTGATTATTTTATTATGGTGAAAGATTCGCCAGATCTTTCAAAAGTAGTCCGTCCACGCGTTCTGCCATTGCTGACAACGTTCCATACACCTTCTGGAGAAAAGCGCGTCTGGACGACATTCAGCACTGATCAGATTGATTTGAATTATCGAAACCCTGAAGTACTGCTCGAAATTCTGGATATTCTTCTCATGTATGTAGAACGTGGCGCGACATTTATCCGCCTGGATGCCATTGCTTATCTGTGGAAGGAGATTGGAACATCTTGTATCCACCTGCCCCAAACTCATCAGGTGATCCAGTTCCTGCGCGCGGTGCTGGATGAGGTTGCCCCATATGTCCACTTGATCACAGAGACCAATGTGCCGCATGAAGATAATATCTCCTATTTTGGAGATGAAACCAACGAAGCACAGTTGGTTTATAACTTTGCTCTGCCTCCGTTGGTTCTGCACACGTTTCGGGTCGGAAATGCACTTGCGCTCTCCAATTGGGCAAAGGGCTTGGTCCTGCTATCGGCTCAGGTCACATTTTTTAATTTCCTTGCCTCGCATGATGGGATTGGCTTGAATCCTGCGCGTGGGATCTTATCTACGAATGAGATTGATGCATTGGTAGAGAAGACGCTTGAACAGGGTGGTTTGGTTTCCTACAAGCACAATTCAGATGGCTCACAAAGTCCCTACGAAATGAATATAAACTATTTCGACGCGCTTTCGAATTCTCAGAGGGATGAGTCTTTAGAATTAAAAGTGGATCGATTTATGACCGCGCAAGCTATCATGCTTTCGCTGATAGGCGTACCAGGAATCTACTTTCACAGTTTGTTTGGATCGCGCGGTTGGCGAGAAGGAGTAAACCTAACGGGACGGAACCGCACCATTAACCGTCAAAAATTTGATCTCGCCGCGTTTGAAAGTGAACTGGCAGATCAGTCATCCTTGCGTCATCATATTTTTCATTGTTATGCTCAATTGCTTCGAGCGCGTAGTGCTTCCTCGGCATTTCATCCGTATGGCACACAACAAGTCTTGGATTGTGGCAAAGGGATCTTCGCCTTGTTGCGACTCTCGCCGGATGGAAACCAACGTGTTTTGTGTCTGCATAATGTTTCGGACCAGACTCAAAATGTAATCGTTAATTTGAACGATATCGCTAGTTCAGCGTCAGATAGATTTACTGATTTAATTACCAATGAACTAATTAGCAATCCTTTCGATGGTAAATCAGTTTTGAGGCTCTATCAAACTTTATGGTTAAGGATTACAGAATGAGCGTCAGTGTCAATTCACAATATCTCGATCTGTTAAAGAATCGCATCAATTTGCGTGAGATCCCCTTTAGTGAACGCGGCTCGCGGCTGCTGATCTTTCAATCCAACGAGCATTTTACGATACGGCTTGCTGAGCGCTGGTTTAAACGCGAAGGACAGCTCTCTGCCTATCGCAAGCGACCACCTCTGATTGACCAATGGGTGTTCACCGATGAGGAAGGTAACTCTCTCGAGCTAAATCTGACTACCTATCCACATCATATTGAATGCGCAACCCGCATTGGAACGTTCACTCTCACCTTTGTGGATGCAGAAACGTTATTGATTACGTTGCCTCCTGGGCGCTGTGCGGTCAAATTTAATGCCAATCTAGATAAGATCCAGACCGATCGCCGCGGGGGTGTGCTTCGTCTCACAGGTGACATCCGCCGAAATGTTGCTTACACCACCAACGCGCGAATCGTTTCGCATCTTACAACGGCTTTCGGCACAGACAATCAGGCTGTTCATATGCACCTCGATGCATCAGAGGGAGGAAAATCGCTGATGCTCAATATCACTCCGCGCCTGGGTTTCAATCGCTACATTCCTGATCCTGAGAAAGTCATCAACGATGCAGCGCAACGCTGGCATGAATGGTTTGCCAGCGCGCCACAGGTGGAGGATCGATACCGGGCTCAATATTATTATGCATGGTGGATCATGCGTGCCGGCCTTATTTCCACTCGCTTCTATACAACGCGCGAAGCCATGACGCCCTCCATGATTCATTATGTGGGTGTCTGGCAGTGGGATGCTTATTTCCATGCGCTCGCTTATCGCCATCTGGATAAGCATCTGGCACATGATCAAATCCGCATTTTGCTAGATCACCAGCGTGAAGATGGCATGATCCCGGACGCGATCCATGATGAAGGTACCGTCACGCGCCTGGATTTTCCTGTGGTTGCGGATGTGACCAAACCACCTCTGCTCGCCTGGGCTGCCTATAAACTCTATGAGCTGGATGGTGACCGTGAGTTCCAGGATGAAATCTACGAGCCGATTGTGCGTTGGAATAATTGGTGGTTCGAGCAGAACGATATAGATGGCAATGGTCTGTGTGAATATCAGCATCCGTTTTCATCAGGCCTGGACGATAGTCCCTTATGGGATGATGGGATGCCGGTCGAGGCGCCTGACCTCAACACTTATCTTTATCTTCAACAGGAAGCTCTCGCTAAGATCGCGCGTGTGATTGGGAAAGAAGATGATGCCGAGATGTGGCAGCGCCGCGCGGATGAAATGGCTCGACGTATCATCGATCTGACCTGGGATGCAAAGAGCGGATTCTTTTGGGCTAGTAGGAATGGCTCCCGTGTGAACGTTCGGACTCCTTTCAACCTGTTTCCGCTCATTACAGGTCAGATGCCCTCTGACATTTCAGACCGCCTGGTCGCGCATCTCACAGACGAACGCCAATTTTGGTCGCGTTATCCTGTCCCGACTGTGGCAATGGATGATCCAAAATATGATCCATTCAAAATGTGGCGCGGACCAACATGGGTGAACGTGAACTACCTCCTGATCGAAGGCTTGCAACGTTCTGGCTATCCTGATCTGGCTCGTGAATTGCGCACGCGCACGTTGGATTTGATCTGTTGCCGCGATGACATCTACGAATACTATCATCCTGTGACGGGTGAGAATCCACCTAATGCTGCCTCGATGTTTGGCTGGTCTTCCGCCGTGTTCATTGACTTGGCGATCCAGGCTGCTCAGGAAAAAATTCAATGACAAAGGTCGCTCTCCTGCATTACTCGGCGCCTCCTATTGTTGGAGGCGTGGAAAGCGTACTGGGTCATCACGCCCGCTTGATGACAGATCACGGTCATCAGGTGCGAATTGTGGCAGGACGTGGCGAGCAGACCGACTCACGTATTCCTTTTATTCAGGTTCCCCTGGCCGACTCTCGTCACCCGGATGTGCTTGCAATCAAAGCTGAATTGGATGCTGGGCAGGTTCCATCCGAATTTGATGACCTGGCCGATGCACTTACCGCGGACCTGAGCGAGATCGTAGACGATGTGGATGTTCTCTTTGCTCATAATGTTTGCTCGCTTAACAAAAACCTCGCGCTAACTGCCGCTGTACGGAATCTCGCAAGCCGAAACAATTTGCAAATCATCTTATGGCATCATGATCTGGCATGGACAACGCCGCGCTATCGCCCTGAATTACATGATGGTTATCCATGGGATTTACTCAGGCAAGCCTGGTCAGGCGTGAAACAGGTCACGATCTCTGAAATGCGCCAGCGCGAACTTGCGGATTTGTTTCAGATCGATGAAGATACTATTGAAGTGATTCCAAATGGTGTCGACATTGTTGATTTTCATAAGCTGGAAAAGCAAACACGTGAGTATGTAAAACAACTGGATTTACTCCATGCATCTCCATTACTTCTTCTTCCTGTGCGCATTACGCCCAGAAAAAACATCGAGCTGGCATTGCGCGTTTGTGCGAAGCTACTAGGACGTTTTCCCGAACTAAAGTTAGTGATCACCGGCCCGCTTGGACCTCATAACCCTGCCAACGTAAAATACTTTGAGAAGCTAATTGCATTACGCAAAGAGCTGGGTTTGGTCAACAGCATAGGTTTCCTTGCCGAGTTAACGGCTGAATATATCCCTGATGAAGTGATCTCAGATTTCTATCATCTTGCGGATGCTTTATTCATGCCCTCCCATGAAGAGGGATTCGGCATCCCTATTTTGGAAGCGGGGCTGGCAAATC
>DASWEH010000263.1:0-15775 GCA_036394895.1 Anaerolineales bacterium | reverse complement strand
TATTGTTTTTCGCTGTGCTGGCTCTCACAATCGTGGGACGGAGTGTGGCGGTCACAGGCGCCATTGCATATTGCAATGGATTTCCCTTCTGTGATCCTAGTCATCCGTTGGGGTGGCTCAAGCAATTACATATATTTCTGGTAGGCGTAGCCTCGGTTTTGATGTTCTTTGTCTTACGCCAAGCATGGCGGGAACAGCGCAATCAGACTGTTCTGTTGCCATTGACTACTATTCTCGGCGTCATGTTTTTCGGTCAGGCCCTGGTCGGCGCGATGCAAGTGCTGCAATCCTACCCGCCTCATCTTGTCTTTTTACACACCTTAACCACCGTTGCGCTTTGGGTTTCGTTGCTCTTGCTTGTTTACACCTCCGGAGTCCTCGCCGTTGATCATAAGGAAGTTGTCCGCCTGAACAAGCGGCAGCGGACAAAAGATTTCATTGCGTTGTCCAAGCCATTGATTGTAGGATTGTTGTTGATTACAACATACGGCGGATTGGTAATTGGTGGAAAAGCATGGCCTTCCTTTTCGCTCACCATGTGGACGTTGATCGGCGGTGCGCTGGCGGCAGGTGGCTCAAGTGCGCTGAACCAATACATTGACCGAGAGCTGGATCGTCACATGCAGCGCACAGCCAAACGTCCCCTAGCCGATGGCCGTCTAACAGATGCTGAAGGGTTGGCGTTTGGACTTGGAATGTCTCTGGTTAGTTATTACGTGTTGGCTTGTTTCGTGAACGGACTTGCAGCTTTGCTTTCACTGGCTGGCATCATTTACTATGTGATTTTGTACAGTCTCTGGCTCAAAAAAGCGACGGTGCAGAACATTGTGATTGGCGGTGGGGCTGGGGCGATTCCGCCCATGGTTGGCTACGCCGCCGCCACCGGTCACTTGGGCTGGACGGCATGGATTCTCTTCGCCATCATCTTCATGTGGACTCCACCGCATTTCTGGGCACTGGCAATCGTCCGTATGAAGGATTATGAACGAGCGGGGGTTCCGATGTTACCTGTGATCCGTGGTGAATTGGAAACAAGAAAACAAATTTTCATTTACACGATTGAATTGATTATCGTTACGTTATTGCTTCCCATCCTTCAATTGGCCGGCACGGTTTATCTTATCTCATCATTAGTCTTCGGTGCTGCCTTGATTTATGCTGCCTGGGCAGTCTGGAAAGAAGGCGGCAACAAGGTTGCCTGGCGCATGTATAAATGGTCAAGTACCTATCTGGTGTTTATTTTTCTGGCAATGATGATCGACGCGGTCTGGTAGAAGTGCACAAGTCGAAAAGAACAGAGATTGATGTCCAGATGTAATCATTATTGACTTCGTGTTAATACAACTGCTGTGCCATCACGATAGACCTCCTGCCATCCTGCTGAGGACATTGCGTTAATCAACGACCAGTTCGCAGGAACAAGCGCCCAACGTACCTTGTACTGATCTAAAATGCCTTCCCAACCCGGACGAAGTGTAATGACTTGCTCGTATTTGCGAATAAACGCCTCACCATATACATCGCCCTGGCTATCGATAAATACCCGTTTCTTCGGTAGCTCGAAGCTTAGATAACCCCCCCAGTCAAACGGATTGAACATTTCTCCCTGTTGGGGATGCGTTTTTAACCACTCAACTGCCTGTACGGGAAAATATGCAGGAGAGAAACGTTGTTCAAGCCCCAATGGCGTGATCACCAGCAGACCAATCCCTAGTATAACGACAATAAGCGGCCAGAGGATGCCTGCTGAAACCGAATCTACTGTCGCGAAAAAGGTTTCGTATCGTTTGATAATTGGCACCGACAAGCTTCCCAGAAGAGTGGGCGCCAGCAAAAAGGGTGCCGCTACCCCGTAAAAATGAACGTTACGGGCTGAGAATAATGTGAGGGCGGAAAACCCTGCTAGAGCAATCGCTTGCCCGGTGGAGAGTTTTTCTCTTTTCATTGCCAGCAAGAAGAGTGAAAAGGCCAGGAAAGCCAATAAAATAAAAAACTTTGTTTGTATAAAATTGGGTGGGATGGTTTCGTCAGTGTGAGACATGAGATATTGGTTCCCCATCCAGCTAGTGACTGTTCCCCACGCCCGCAGGCTGACAGGGTTCAATATGGTGACCAGCGCTGAAAGTCCGGCGACCGCCGCGAGGCGTTTTCCTGTTTGCAGAGCTGCCTTCTCACGATTGAAAAGATAATCCCAAACCCAACCAGCCAAATAGGCTCCCGTCACCAGAAATCCTGAAATATATTCACCATGAAGATTGTTCCACAAAAACATCAGTGCGGGGAAGTACCAGAGAGACACCCATTCGCCCCTTGCAAGCCGATCCGTCAGGATGAGCCAGATGGCGAAGAGGAGCATGGTAAAAATATGCGGGCGAATAATCCAATGCAAGGATGTGATTGCCGCTCCCCATATGACCAAGAGGAAAACAGGCAGCCGAAGCCCCACTCGCGAAACGCTTTCGGTATAGATCAGTGTAAACGTTGTCCCTAATGCTGCGGCTGAAAGGATGACCATCCCTTTTTCAGCAAAGAGTATGTAGGCAAGATAAAATAGCACACCTGAAAGCCATTTATGCGGTGCAAACGGCGCGCCAGGCACTGTGTGTGAAAAAATATCATCCACAGGCGGCAGGTGTCCAGCCAGTACATAACGCCCAATCGCCAGGTGACGAGGGAGATCGCCATCTTGATTGAGCATTCGTGGACCAAGTGCAATGGCAGCAAAGAAAATGCTGAAAAAGAGAACATCCTGAAAGTGGGGCAGAAATTTGCTTTTCACAGTAATGTAGAGGTGTCCGTTTTAAAAGTTTCTATCTTACTTTATAGATTTGCAGATCCTGGATGTCGTACACAAGTTCCAGATCGTCTGGTTTTTCAAAGTTTGGGTTAAGCTTCCTCTCGAAAGGCCCATAAACAACCCATTGGATGGGGCTGCTTGCCAACTCTGGTAATTTTCCCTGGAAGAATGCCTGCACCTCTGATCGCTTGGTTTCGTAATTCAACGTTTCCATTTCATGACCGAAATAAGCACGTAGCCCTGCTTTTTGTGCCAGCACTTGGGAGGTCTGTTCGGAGGCAAGCACAAAATCGTTGTATTGGGCATTTTCACGAAGCCAATTCACGGCACGATCAAGGCTTGCAGGATAGTATAGATTTTCAGGATGAGTTTGAAGGTACACCGCCTGACTAAGACCTATCTGGATGGAGGAAATAGAAGCAAGGAAAACGAACAGTATGACCAAACTGGAACGCCAGCGTGTCAGGCCCGGACTTCGAGCTGGGCCTATTTCAAAAAGTTTTATCAACCCTGTGGTGCCCAATATCGCAAGAGGGATTGTGATATTTTGTAAAAATCGTCGCTGGATATAGACTGGAGCGTATGCCAGCAGAAAAGCACCAATGGCCCAAAAAACCGCTGCTCCCAGCCCCTTGGACTTTGTACGGAAAGCGACAGTTGCTCCGAGTAGGGCAAAGGGCCAGAATAACGCAAAGCCCCAGAGATAGTAATCTGGAGGAGGAGAAAGCGTCTTGTTTTGCGTGGTGAACTGACCCCAAAGGGGGTCGTTGTTCAAGACAAGGAAGTTATAAGCCAGCAATGGAATCTGGGCAATGGCAATCACGAGCAGTCCATCAATATCTTGTCTGGAAATCTTTTGACTCTTCCACCATGAGAACAGTGCTGCCCCAAAAAGACTTAGATCGACGGTAGCGAATGCAATCGGGTTTACAAATTGTACGAGAATGGCCGTCAGTGCAATGGAAGCAATATTCACCCAATGTTTCTTTTCCAGGAAATCAAGCCAAAGACTTAAGGCAATGCACATTCCAGCCGTAACAAAGGCAAAATGTGGAAAGACTGACAAACTAAAAAAAACGTAATCATCAGCCAGCCAAAAGTCAATTGGGGTAATCTTCGTAGAAGTCCAATTAAAGATAACTTGCAGCCAACCCAGTCCTGATCCAAGCGCGGCCAGTAAGAACGCGGTCCGTGCCCAAAAGAGATCGGAGAATATTTGCTTCATCAGTCTATATAAGATGAAGAGCGCAACGAAACCCAGGATCCAACGTGCGAGTTGAAACATGAAGTCAGAAGTCAGCCCAAGCCATTTGCTGAATTGGCCAAGAACAACATAAAACAATCGGATAAACGCAGGATGATGCGGCTCAGATGTGAACCGGAATTGATAAACCCATTCGCCATGCCTCCCTGCTTCCATCGCCGCGACGTGGACGGCGTAATCCTGGCTATCGTAATAAATTCCTCGGAAGCGAAGTTCTTGGGTTTGAGCTTGATACCCTGCCCACGTAGGGATAGAACTCAATAGAAGAATGAATAGCGAGACAGTGAGTACCCAAAGGAAATCTTTCTGGTTGGCGGGGATCATGGTTTCTTTGTGTAGAGTAGGACTCGAAGTCCATCCCAGGTTTCCTCTGACTTCAAATCATATTGTGAATCTAAATATTCAAGATCCGGATGGGTTGGAGATCCATTGGCTTTATACTCTTCGAGGGAACGTTGATAAATGATATACCAAACGCGTTTTGTATTGCTCGTTGCGGATTGAATGTCGCTTTCTGATTTTATTCCCAGCACTTGTTGTGTAGCGGAAGCCAGTGTATCTACTCGACTTCCGGGCGGATCGCCGATAAAGGATTGGGGAAGTTTACGGTCAAATAGAAGTGCAGGAAGCATACTCAATTTGTTGGAATGAAGGATCACGTCTTGAGGTTCTATGCGCTCTTGCAGGGATAGATCTAGTTGCCTGAATGGGCCATAAGGGAAATCGTGATAGGTAACGTGCTGATAAATCCCCAGAATGGATGAAATACTGAGCAAGCCAAACAAAGCATATTGAACCATGTTCGAAAGATTTGTCTTCGTGATCACCCATGCAAGCCAAATGCAAAAAATAGCTCCCGAGGGAAGCAAGGCTCTTTCGATATAAACTGGCCTCCATTGTGAAAACAAAAGAAGGAGAATTGGTGGAGCAAACGCAAGATACAAAAGCCAGAGTCCTTCTTTTCCTTGCGCTCGACGGCTGTATCTTATCGTCTGGATAAAACCGATGATTACAATAATTAAAACAATTGCCAACACCCCGGCGATTAGGCCGGTGGGCAAGGGTGTATTGGTAATATAAACGATGAGAAGCGTGAACAATTTTGAAATATCAGGGCGTTCCACCCAATACGCACTTTGAATTTTGGAGAATTGAGCAGGAAGCTGAATCGCCCAGGGGATATATAGAAGTAGAGCGCCAACTCCAGCTAGTGTAACGGCGCGCACCGTCCGCCAGTTTTTTTGAAATAAGGGTAAAAGTGCGAGTGAAACAAGATAGAAAGCCGCAAGATTATGTGTGTATTGTGCAAGAGTTGCTGAAACAGTAAAAAGAATCCACCAGCGCCAGTTCCCTGTTTTTGAGCCGCGCTGATAAGCATAGGTGGCAAGCAACAACCACATTGCCAGAAATGAATACATTCGAATTTCTTGCGAGTAGTGGACTTGAAACGGGGCTAATGCGGCAAAGAGCATGCTCAAACGTGCAGTCTTGGCATCAGACAGCGCTTCGAAGGCAATCAGATAGATCAAATAAACTGAGATGAGTCCTGCAATAATCGACAATAAGCGTGTGGCCACCAGCGATTCGCCAAAGACCTTTATCCACAGCCATAATAATGTGTAGTATCCAAGGGGATGAATATCGGCGCTGCCTGCTCCTGTGGGAGCAAGTGTTCCATAGAGCATGGCACTCAATCCTTTTTCTGAAAAAAGGATGGCAAAGGCTTCGTCATACCAGATGGGTCGTGAGATGATCCCCAGAAGACGGACGAAAAGTGCAAGCATCAGAATAGCGGCAATTTTTGGGTTGAAGTGTCTCTCCTGCATGGAGGAATTTTACCAACCATTGCCACTTGCATAAATTACAAAACTGTTCGGATCGGTTTATGTTGGGAGATAAAAAAAACGAGCGACACTTTGTGTGTCGCTCATTTCGTTTTACTCTCCGAGGTAATCGCGTAGTTTGCGTCGGATGGAGGGATGGCGCAAGCGGCTCAGCGCCTGCGCTTCGATCTGGCGGACGCGTTCGCGCGTCACGCCCATCTTGCGTCCAACTTCTTCAAGTGTGTACGCCTGTCCATCCAGCAAGCCATAGCGCAATTGCAAAATGCGGACCTCGCGCGGAGGTAATCCGTTCAGCACTTCGCCGAGATGCTCCCGCAACAGATTGTACGTCGCGGTATCGTCGGGCGGAGGTGCTTCATCATCTTCGATGAAATCGCCCAGTACGGAATCTTCTTCATCATCGGTTGGTGTTTCCAGCGAAAGCGGGCGCCGCGCGACCTGGATCATGTTCTCAACCTTTTTGGGTGGAACGTCCAAGGCAACCGCGAGTTCTTCCACGCTGGGTTCGCGACCCAATCGTTGCGTCAGCTGGTGCTGAACGCGTAAGAGCTTGTTGATCTGATCGCCCATATGAACAGGCACACGGATCGTGCGTCCTTGATCGGCAATCGCGCGGGTGACAGCCTGACGAATCCACCAGGTTGCGTATGTGGAGAACTTATGCCCGCGGCGATAATCGAACTTTTTGGTGGCGCGGATCAGACCGATGTTGCCTTCCTGAATCAAATCCAAAAAGGGAACACCGCGCCCCATATATTTCTTGGCAACCGAAATCACCAAACGTGAGTTTGCTGTGATCAGGTGTTCACGAGCTGCCCAACCATCCTCGATTAATTTGCGTAATTCCGAGCGCCGGCGCGGGCTGGCGTTACCTTTGGCAAGTTCCTCACGCGCCATTCGTCCGCGTTCGATGCGCTGAGCCAGCTTCACTTCCTCTTCCGCGGTCAAGAGCGGTACGCGGCTGACCTCTTTCAAGTACAAGCCAATCGTATCGTCTGTGTCAATATTTGCCAAATAGTCGTCGAGCGAGAGATCAACCTCTGGTTCAGCTTCAGTTGTCTCGACAGCAACCAACTCATCTTCGGTTGGTTCTGCTGTAGCGGTATCCTCCATAAAAGGAATGCCCGCGCTTAAGAGAGCCGAAAACGCTTCTTCTAGTTGTTCAACGTCCTGTTCGGCTTCAGGAAAGAAATGCAATATATCGTCAAGCGTGATATATCCTTTTTGGCGGCCCAATTCAACCAGCCGTGCAATTGCAGAGAATTCTTCCTCTTCGTCAACCATCAAAATTTTGTCTACATCCATTCGTTTCAGATCCAATTCTTTTTAGTATCAGAATACACTTTTTTTAAGAGAATTTCAATACTCATTTCATTACTATTTCGTAATTTCACATCAATTCTTCATACTCTTTTCATATTTCATAGTTTACGGCTAGGGTGTGGCAGTTTCACTAGGGGCCGTGGCCACCGCAGGCGTCTGCGAAGCGGGGAGCGGGGTTAATGTTTCTGTGGCTGGAATAGGGCTGGGGGTCAGAGTCTCCAGATAAGGTGGGTTGTCCAGAAGTCCAAGCAGAGAATCGATTGCGCTCCTGCTAACAATGATCACCTTGCCATCCGCATTGCGAACGTAGTAACCACTTTCTGTTGGGGTGATAACACCAATGTCAACCGTTCGTTCCACTCCATTTGTAAACTGGACCGTTAAGACATATTCAGGCGTTTCCAACCCTACGATCTTCGGATCGATCTCTGGGACAGTATCCAAAATACTCATCGTTGTAATTTGGCTCGCTGCCGCTTCAGCCACCCCCTGTTCTGCTTTGACTTCGATGGGCTGAGTCACCGCCCAGGCGTTATCTGCGCCACGTGCCACTTCGACAGTTTGTCCTGCCTTCGACTCAATACGAATGCTGGACGGCGTGCCATCTTCCGCAGTAAAGAGATACGCTTGCGTGACCTCTGAAGTAGCCTCAGCAGTTACTTCTATACCTGCAGTTTTGTTACGGTTATTCAGGTAGTAATAGGCTCCAGCCAGTGCAAGAAGGAGTACTATGTAGACGACAGTAGGACGTCGAATCATACATTATCCTTTGCGCCTGCGCGAAAGCCACGCGGAAACGCCTCCGAGCACAACCAATCCTGGAATGATGAAAACCGAGCCAAGCAGAATTGCGATCCATTGGAATTGACCAGGGATCTTAAACGTGCGTTCCGTGGGAGTCTTCGGTGTAATATTGGTGAGATTTTCCTGTTCAGCACACCAATCCACCGAGTTGACAAACATATCGCCATTGCCATAGGCATCGAAGATTTGATCCACAGCAAAACTGGATGTGCCAAACGCAACCACACGTCCCTTGGTTGTCGAGTCCTCACCGGCAACGACCAGCGTCAGCGGACCCTGTGCTTCGCCTTGATCGAACCCAACTTGTCCGCCAGTTTTGAGGCTTTCAAAATCTGTTTCACCCCACGAGCGTTCATTCGTTTGGACCAATGGCGTGAGTGTTACTCCTTCCACAGTGCCTGCTATGTTCAAGCTTCGCGTAAATGGAAAGTAAGCCACCAAATTGTTCATATTCACTGTGACTGGATGGGACGTATCGTAATAGGCGGCCACAGCGGTTGTCGGTTGAGGACTATTAAGATCAATGACAACATCATTGTTGTACGTAATGCCCCAATCCTTTGAGAGCATATCTGCCAGCGGATCACTTTGATCGCCAAATTGTGTAAGGGCGGTGGGGTCTTCCATGACAATCAGTGAGCCGCCTTTGCTTAGGTAATCTTTTAGCAGGTTTACTTCATCTTGTGAAACTGGCTGTACGGGTCCGGCAATCACAATTAAGCTAGCGTCTTCCGGGATCTGGTTTTCAGACAAAAGGTTAAGTGTCTTGACCGTATAGTTTTTGCTCTCAAGCGTGGATTTCGCGCGCGTCATCGATGTTTCACCGCCCTTTTCGATATCTCGCTCGCCGTGACCCGTTAGGAAGTAAACCACATTATTTCCTGGGTTGAGGAGACGCAACATCCCTTTGAGAATTTCTGATTCGCTGGCTCCGGCAACAATTTCCTTACGATCTCCCATTTGCAGGAGAATCTTTCCATCACCGGTGATGCCTGCCTCTTGCGCGGCTTGGGGATCACGGTCCGGATTAATAAAGGTATAGTCAAACTTGCCGTTGCTGTTGGCTTTGATGTTATTCAACAGTTTGTCAGCGGAATCGGTAGGGCTGTTTTGAGAAAAAAATCCCGTGGCGGTAACTTTCTGAGGTAGGGTTTTCAGGGCGCTTGCCAATTCGGGGGAGAGCGTATTCGTTTTATCTTCTGTCAGGTCGGCGATGGGAACAGGGTTTTGGTAGGCCAGCACATTTCCGACGATGAGGATGCCCAGAAACGCGATAGACATGATAAGGGCGTTACTTCCATAGCGGGCTTGTCTGCCGGTAAAGAAACGACGAACTCTATCGGGCTCCATGATTGCATACGCGGCAAGACCCAAGATAATGAGTCCGGCACTGACCAACAGATACCGATTTACATCGGCTGCTTGGAGTCCGGTAAACACCTGCATGGACAATAGTCCACGCGTGATGCCGAGGAAGAATGTGGCGATACAGGCCAACAAAGCGAAGATCAGCGCGATAATAGAATAATTGCGCGCTTGCGAAGAGGATGGATTTTTCTTATCGTTCATTTCTTTCATTAGCGCCATCTCCGGGTTTCAACAGCGGTTGTCCCCACGAACAAGCCCAGGGCGATCAGACTGAAAAAGTAAACAAGGTCAGCTAACTTGATGCTTCCAACATTGAGCGCATCATAAAAGTGCGTCTTCATATCAAGGAATCGGAACACTTCGCTCGCAGTTCCCTGAAGAACTTGGGCAGGGAAACCAATCAGCCACCATAAGAAGACAAACACGCTCAGAGTCACGAAGAAGGCCGCAACCTGATTCGTGAACACGGCTGAAATGCCCACACCCAACGCGAGAAAAGATGCCGCGACCAGAATGACACCCAGATAAGATGAGATCACCAGTTGCTGGTCGATACCGGGGGAGACGAGAGCGAAATTTAGGATAAGGGGATAGACCAATGTCACTGCCACGATCGTCAAGATAAAAAGGAAGCTACCCAGCCATTTGCCAGCGACCAGCTCAAAGTCCCGGATCGGAGCGGTAAGTAACAATTCTAATGTTCCCATACGTGCTTCGTCTGAGATTAATCTCATTGTGATCGCGGGAATGGATAAAACCAATAAGAATCCAAAAGCCCCCGTGATCGGAGATATGTCTGGAACCTGACCGAATGATTGAAGAGCGTTCTGAATAAAGAAGTAAATATTGATGGCGAAGATGATCCCGATAGTGAGCAGGATCATGAATGCCACTACATAAGCAATCGGGCTAATAAAGTAATGGTCAAATTCACGTTTTGCAATGATCCAAATGTTTCTCATAAATGCCTCATGGAGTTTTCACGTCAGCAGAATTCTCGCGGGTGAGTTCGAGGAAGATCTCTTCAAGGCTCAAGCCGATCGGTCGCATTTCAAGCAATTCATAGCCTGCCTGTACAACTGCTTTCGCCACTTGTGGACGAGCATCTTCTCCTGCACCAAATTCAAATTCAACCGAGCCGTCTGATTTAGACTCCACCGCGCGCACCCCTTTGACCTTTGTGATCTTGGCGGTCAAGCCATCGGAGTCGCCGCGCACGCGCAATACTACGCGTTGCGATCCTACCAGGCGGGATTGAAGATTCTCAGGCGTGTCTTCCGTGACGATCTGGCCTTTGTTGATGATAAGCACACGATCACAGATCTGTTGTGCTTCAGAGAGAATATGCGTGGAAAGCAGAACTGTGCGATCCTTGCCAATCTCACGGATGACATTACGCATTTCCACGACCTGCGCGGGATCAAGTCCGATGGTGGGTTCATCCAAAATCAAAACTTCCGGGCGATGAATTAATGCCTGTGCCAATCCCATACGTTGACGCATTCCTTTTGAAAAGGTTCCAATATAACTATCAGCGCGATCTTGTAAATTGACACCTTCCAAAGTCTCATAGGCGCGCTCTTCCACATCCGGGATCCGCCGCAGGCTCGCCATGAACTTCAGATATTCCAGCGCGGTCATGTCATTGTAAAGAGGAACAGTTTCGGGAAGATAACCCACTCGCTTGCGGACTTCAAGTGATTCTTCAACCACATCGTAACCAGCTACAGTCGCTGTTCCATCAGTAGGCGGCATGTAACCAGTAAGGATTCTCATCGTGGTGGTTTTGCCTGCGCCGTTAGGCCCAAGAAAGCCGACAATTTCTCCCTGCTCCGCATCGAAGGTGAGATTGTCAATGGCGCGGCGCGCGCCGTAGTCTTTGGTGAGACCATTGACCTGGATCATTGGTGCTCCTAAAAAAAGGGATATGTACAGACAAAGAAAAGGCACGCGTGCCGGTGGGCAGCCGTGCCATTTACTCTCGTATCGAGATTACTATACAGAAATTCAAAATCAATGTCAAGTGAGTTGTAACCTTCTAATCAAACGCTAATCTATCCGCACCGACCTCCTTTTCCCTGAAACATTATCTATCGCAGAAAGAAATACCAAACCGCGCCGCCAGCAACAACACATAACAAAAAGATAAATAAGCCAGCTAGAGCAAGCATCAAACCATTCGATGTGTCGGGCGTTATCGTGGGACTGACGGGTACAGGTGTGGAGCTACGCGGCGTTGCCACTGAAAAACTGGTAGAAGAGCTTGTCGTCTGATTTGGAGTCTTTAACATCCCCTCTACGAAGTCCGGGATGCCGTTTCGGTTCGCGTCCAACTTGCCCATCGCCTCTTCATATCGTGCACGTGCCTCCGGTGGTAGACCTTCGAGGCTATTGAATTCTTTTCCATCTACAATAATCTTCATACTGTTTACTACGGCCTGTCCCGCAACCAGATCTTCCACCACATCAGGGACACCATTTTTGTTCTTGTCAGCAAGAATATTCACATTCTCAAATGCATCCGGGATGCGGTTGTCATTCGCATCCCCCAATGAGCGCATTGCCGCTTCATATTTTTGGCGGATGTCTGGTGGCATTTCCTCAACGCTGTTATAC
Organism: Anaerolineales bacterium; assembly: GCA_036394895.1. GTDB lineage: Bacteria > Chloroflexota > Anaerolineae > Anaerolineales > Villigracilaceae > Defluviilinea. The sequence goes on along the minus strand of DASWEH010000263.1, from coordinate 3,759 downwards.
GTTTTCCCATCGATCACAATAATTTTTGGATTCACGTGTGCCTCCGTTAAATAATGAATCCAAGTTTACCTCTATTGGCTGATTTAAATAATGCGAGTAAACTTTGTTTATGGGATTGTCACGAAAATAAGCCTTGCGAAGGTTTGATCGGTGGATGTGCCTCGGTGGAGTAAAACCTTCGCAAGGCTCACACAAAATACCTGTACGGGAGTTGTTATGACCGAGCTGCTGTATCAAACCGATAGTTATTTGCAGGAATTCGATGCGAACGTCACTTCTGTTCTACTAGCAGAACGCGCCGTCGTGTTGGATCGCACAGCTTTTTATCCCGGCGGGGGAGGGCAACCCTGTGATTTTGGAACATTGGCTGTTGAAAGCGTGACCTATCCTGTGGATAAAGTAAAGAAGCAGGGAGAGGACGTGCTGCACTTTCTAGGCGGCGATCTGCCTTTGCCGTCCATTGGCGCCACTTCCCATGGGACTTTGGACTGGGCGCGGCGATACGAGCTGATGCGCACCCATACTGCCCTCCACGTTCTGTGCGGGACAATCTTTCGGGATTACGGCGCGCTGGTCACGGGTGGCGATATGCAGCCGTTGAAAGGACGCTTGGACTTTGAGTTTGAAACCATGCGCGGCGAACTGGTTCGTGAGATCGAAGCGGCAATCAATAAGGAAGTGGCGCACGCGCGTGAGATCCGCGTCAAAATCCTGCCGCGTGAAGAGGCGTTTCAAATACCAGATCTGATCCGGACAAAAATCAACCTTCTACCTGAGGGAATCAAGGAGGTGCGCACAGTAGAAATCGTTGGATTAGATCTGCAGGCCGATGGCGGAACCCACGTCCATAACACGAGAGAGGTAGGGAAAATCCGCGTGGCTGACTATAAAAGTAAAGGAGCGATCAATAAACGTATTTACATTGAGCTTGAGTAACTTAGTTTGCCAAACCCCTCACATGCTGTATTTAGGAAAAAACAATTGGAAATGCAACATGTACGCCTCTCAAACAGAGGCGTTTTTCTTTAAGGGTTCATCCGTTTGCAGTAATTTTTCCGCTGATGATGTCGTGCTCAATGAAGGATTGTAGTCCTGCGTAGCCACCATCCATGGCGGATTGAAGCATCTGGCGTACTTCATCGCTGGATGTTTCGCGTGGCATAGTGAGATAAATTCCCACTCGCGTGCCATTTTCAAGAGGGATTAATCGACGGGTCGAAAGATAGGTAAGTCCCAGGACGGATTGCTCCATGGTGTAATACTCAAAAGGCCTCCAGTCCAAGATTTTGCTATAGACATGCAAGTCGCCGTGAGCGCAATGGAACCCTGACCCCTCTTGTACGCGTCCTCCCACGTCTGTTCTTTCTCCATAGTCGTATCCCAGAAAGCCGGCTTCGAGATCAGGCTTTGTCAAGTATTCCCAGATCAGCGCAGGGGGAAAAGGGAGGTCCTCTTCGCGTTTGACCCAGGCTTCCTGTGCGTCAACGAATTGCCTGTTCTTCTCTTTATATTTTTCCCATACTGGATGAAGGTCATGCACACACATGGACACTTCGCCGAGGTGCTCATACGTTTCGGAATGTGGGATTACTTTTTCGCAGTAGTCAAGCAAATTCAATTTTTGAGCAGCAACATCGCTAAAGAGGGCATAAGACTTGATGCCGGTTTGTTCGATCACATGATTCTTCAACATGCGGTGTGGAACGATCACGTCTGCGCCCAGCAGTTCTTCGCGGTCACCCAGTTTTTGAATGAGATATTCTCCATAGTGAATACACATCTTCAAATCCAGCATGGACATGTTCTTGCAGGCACGACAGGTACAAGTGGTGTTGTACTGCATTTGCTGGAGCGTCTCTGCGAAGACAACGTAGAAATTTTCCAGCGCTTCGATAAAACTTTGCGCCTGTACAAAATTTGTTTCTGGCACATACATGAAAATTGCATCCCCACGAAACCCGGAGATCATGAACGGATGTTTGACAGCTCTTAATTGTGCATCGAAGAGGCTTTGCAAAATTTCGTTGGCATGATCGAGTTCAGAGCCAGTCAGATATTCCGTGTAGCCCGAAATGTCTGTAATAACAAAATAACCTTTATTTGCCATATCTACCTTTAATCGGCATTGCGAAACCTTGGCAAGCAATGTTGTAATCTATTTTGCATAACATTCGCAGACTCGTCAATAGTGATTTTGATGTTCCTGACTAAGCCTTGCGATTCATCTCTTTCATGGCAGGGATAAATGCCATGCTCACCGTTGTGATTAAAAACGTGATTGCCAAACCGATCATCATAATAAAAGTCCCCAGTTTGTCAGTGAGAATGCCACCGAGCAACATGCCAAGTGGCATGGCAATCCAAGCGCCGGCCGTGACCGCGCCGAAGACACGTCCTCGCATATGTGATGGAATCCGCTCGAACTCAATGGCTCCGATGATCGGATTTAGAGGTCCCGCTCCGATGCTGGTGATCAAAGTTACCACAATCAGGATCCAGACAGGCGGATAGAGTGCATATACCTAAAAGCGGAATCCTGTTAGCACAAAGGCACCGACAAACGTTGCATGGCGCGGCAAGCGATGACCGATCGCGGCAAAGATCAATCCGCCAATGACCGCCCCGCCGCCATTCGCTGAAATAAGCAACCTAGATTTAACGCATTACCGTAGACTTCCTTGACATACACGGGTTGCAAGACGCCACCGAAGATCGCGTCGAGGAAATTGGTCAGCATCACCATAATCACAATGGACAGGATCAATGAATCGTGCGCGATGAAGCGCAGTCCATCCTTGAGTTCGTCCAGGTATTTGCCTGATTCGGATTTCTTTTCATCATGCACCAAGAGTTTTGGGACGAGAACCCAGATAATCCCAGCCGAGATAAGGAATGAAGCCGCGTCCAGCCACAAAACGTTTGCTGTGCCGATGATTCCGATCAGCAAACCCGCCAGCGGAGCGCCGACCATACGCGCCACATTCGATGACATGCGTGAGGGATGTGACCCTTTCTATGGGCATCCCCGCTTGTTCTGCCAGTTCTGGGAGCAGCGCCGCGCGTGCTGTACTGCCGGGCGTATCCAGGAACGCGCCGAGAAAGACAAGAATCATTAACTGCCAGAATTCCAAACCGATGGTGAAGTACAGGATCGAAACGAGAGCCGTTGTGACCCCACTAGCAAGATCAGAGATGATGCTGGTGCGTTTATAGCCGAGTCGATCGACGATGGTGCCGCCCAAAAACCCAGCCAGAACAACGGGAAGAATATTGAAGACCCCTGTGATTCCTGTTTTGGTCGCGCTGCCTGTGGTTTGGAGCACAAACCACGGGATGGCAATCAATGTAAATACATTGCCGACCAGCGAAATGGCATTGGCTATAAATAATGAATAAAGAGGAAGTAGATTCTTTTTTGTAAGCGCGACTGATTGCATGATGGGAGTTCGCTTCCCTAGATGGAGCTATGATTCTGAATCGATGTTGAAAACCTGCGAGACTTTTTCAGGAATAGGGAGTGGTCTGCCTGTTTTTGTATCGACAAACATCCAATCCGTTTCCCCTTTGACCAGGACTTTATTATCTGACTGGACTTACGCAAGGGTCATGCGAACTGCGGGTGAGCGCAGTTGTTGACGAAGGTACTCGGATAGCAAACCATGTTTGACTTGATAAATCGTTTGACCGGTTTCATACGCTACTTGCTTGAGACGCACCCAGACCAACATGGCACAGCCGATGTGATTGCGCACAAGGCGT
>DASWEH010000262.1:0-4284 GCA_036394895.1 Anaerolineales bacterium | reverse complement strand
CGACCCAGCGAGAACGGGTACTGCCAACATTCCTGTTCCGATAATACCCACCGCGAATAAGATATAAGCAAAATCACCAGCCAGTGGTCGGAGCGCCTCGGCAGCTCTTGAGGTGCTGTCAATGTTGGTAATACCACTCTGATTCAAAGTGGAAGCTGTGGTAACTACAATAAACCAAAATACGATGTTGGATAAGAATGATCCAGAAGTGACATCCGCATGCATCCACTTTAGTTCTGTTTTCGAGACGCCTTTCCGTTGTGTTTCTGTCATCTTTCCTTCGTCAATCTCTTCTTCCACTTCTTCGCTCGCCTGCCAGAAAAAGAGATAGGGTGTGATCGTCGTGCCTAAGATTGCCACCAGATTCAGTAGATATATACGGTCGAAATGAAAGGTTGGAACCAACGTGTTTCGCAAAGCTTGCGCCCAATCTTGAGAGACGAAGAACGCTCCTACGACATACGATAGGAGCGTGAGTGTCAGTATACGTAGTACCTTTGCATATTGCTTGTAAGGGATAAAGATTTCAAGCGCAGCAGTAAGAACTGTCATCCCTGCGAGCCATAATAGAATCGGTAAGCCGAAAAGCAACTGAGCCGAGGCTGCCATCGCACCGAGATCCGCGCCGATCGTAATTGTGTTCGCGACAAAAAGCAACAAAACATAAAAATATAAGATTGGCTTTGGATAATATTTGCGGATATTTGCCGCCAAGCCACGACCCGTCTGCAGAGCAATTCGCGCGCAAATTTCCAAGGTCACAGCTTGGAATGGAAAGGTAAAGAGGGCCGTCCATAGTTGGGTATAGCCGAATTGGGCTCCAGTTTGGGAATACGTGCCAATCCCTGAAGGATCGTCACCCGAGGCCGCAGTAATGAGTCCTGGCCCCAACGCTTTAAGAAAAGTCCTGATCTTGCCTAAAGGACCGCCGTGCCGAATGTTTTTTTCGATCTCTTCAGCTTTGGATGTTCGTTTCAACCAATTTTCTCCTAAAAATATTCGAGTATTCGTGGCTTTGTTGAAGCCTCCTTACCTATTAATACGAATTGCGCGATTTTTTCATATGGATGATCACTCCCAAAGTCCACGCCCTTTAGAATTTTCCCGCCCCTGAAAGCCCGTCCTATTCATAAGGCCAGCGATCCGTTCCCTGGAGTAGGGCGCGGATGTGATTGATCTCTCCTGCATGGTAAAAATCGTGAGCGATCATAATGCGGATGATATCGCGCGTGGGCAACATCTCTCCCCAATTCGTGAGTCGGTCTTTGTCCATTTCTGTATCGTCCGGAAGCGCTCTCACGGAAGCCAGCCAGCGTCGATGACCTTCCGTCAGCCAGACGAGAAGCTCATCATGAGGGCGTGAGCGCACACCTCCGGCTGGGATGAGAGGTGGCTGGTCGCCGCGCATTGAGGCGGGACCAAAGGCGTAGTCTTCATACATCCACTTGGACCAACCGACATGTTCGAGAATATCTGCAATGAAGCGATGACTCCCAGAGGGAGTAGCCGTCCAATCTTCTTCTCGCAAATCTTTTAGGTTTGCAAGCAAGGAATGCGAAGGATCGCCCTCGAAGGCTTCTTTGATGAGCCAGGTAAGTGTATCAATGGCAGTATGAGAATTCTCCGTTTTCCTTGGCTGTTTTGCAATGTTCATCTCAAGATATTCTAAAGATGTACTTATCCAGAAATTCGTTGCGAAATTTGCCTTGTGGATCATAATGTTCAAGTAACTGTCGAAAGTCAGGCATTTTTTCATACAGAGATTGAAGTCGCGCGGGTGACATCGTGAACAGCTTCGCCCAATGTGGGCGAGCGTTGAATTGCGCCAGTTGATCCTCGATCCTTGGAAGTACGTTCCTCACCCCGTCCCAATCTTTTTTCCAGGTGAAGTGAATGCCAATACAGGCTTGTTTGTAACATGGACTCATCCAGAGATCATCGGCCGCGATACTTCGAACTTCTGAAATTTGAAGGAGTGGAGCAATATACTCCCGTAATTGATCGATAACCTGCAAAGCCTTGAATGCATGCCGGCGCGGCACCAAATATTCGCTTTGCAATTCCTCGCCGCTGCTGGGTGTGAAGTCCATGCGGAAGTGAGGTAGGCGTTCATACCAGGGACCACGAACGCCCATCTGCTCTGTGCAATTTTCGGCTGACAAGGTTGCAATGGGATGGAGGTGACTTTTAGCGAGCGTGGCCCCGAACAACTTGGGATCCAATTTGATCGATACGTTATCGGGAACGGGGCGCTTCAACCAGACCTGGTTAAAGATTGCATTCCGCCAATCGGTGAACAAGCTCACACTATAAACGCTGGAGAACAACTCATCAAAGTGTTCTTCCAGTTCTGCGAGGGGGAGGTTCTCGTAAACATCCTGACGCATCTCAAAGGTGGGGGAAACATCGAGTGTTAGTTTGGTGATCACACCGAGTCCGCCCAGCCCAACGACGGCTCCCTGAAACTGCTCGCCATCTTTTTCGCGGGATAAGACAATCAAGTCACCATTCGCTGTTACCAATTCCAAGGCTGAAACCGCCGTGGCTAGGTTTCCATGTTTATCCCCTGAACCATGTGTGGCAGTAGCGCAGGCGCCTGCAACGGAAATATGTGGTAACGAAGCCAGGTTATGCAACGCATACCCTTCATTATGAAGCCAACGCGCAAGTTGGCCGTAACGGACTCCAGCTTCTACCGTGACAGCCTGATGTTCACGGTCCAGTCCTACAATTTGGTTGAAATGTTCCAGAGAGATAAGATCTCCAGGCGAGTCGGCAATATCGTTGAAGGAATGACGCGTGCCCAGCGCTTTCAGTTTGTTGCTATGAACGACCAATTCCTGGATTTGTTCAACTGTTTCAGGCTGGTGAAACTGGGCAGCCCGATAGGTGTAATTGCCAGCCCAATTGCTTGGATTCTCGATCATCTTTACGTTCCTCTCAAGAGGTATGAAACAGAATTTGGAATGGCCACTCTGTTGAATGTTTTATGTATGGGGGCATATTCATTATACAACACAGATAAATATACTCTAAGAGTCGAGCAACAATTCTTGGAATCGTTTGCAAATAAAGAATGTTCGGTGTATTATCACGCATCAATATATTGGTGTCGGGACAATTCATAGGAGTGAACTATGCCTGTTTCGGTAGTAACGGAATTATTGGCGAGTTATGTACCGCGACTGATCCAGAAGCGAGTAGCACAAAACCCTATACCGATTGATTCGCCGCTTGCCAAGGATTTTCAGGCTGCGGTCATGTTTGCGGATATTTCGGGTTTTACTGCGCTGACGGAACGACTTGCGGAAAAGGGAACGGCTGGGGTGGAAACATTAGCACGCATCCTGAATGATTATTTTGGTCAATTGATTGATCTTGTCTATGAATATGGGGGGGATGTGGTCAAATTCGGTGGGGATGCGATCATCGTTGTCTGGCCGATCCCAGAGGCACTTTCCGATCAGACTCCGGGTGGGTATGCTCCTGCTTCCAGAGAGGGATGGCGACAATTGACATTGCGCGCCGCGCAGTGTGCGTTCAAGATCCGGGAACGTTTGCTGAACTATCAAGCCGAAGGCTCGACCCTGTATTTGAAATTCTCATTGGGCACTGGGCAGGTTTGGGAAAGTCATATTGGCGGCGTATTCAACCGCTGGGAATTTGTGCTGGGCGGGGAGCCTCTGATCGAGATCAGTGCTGCGAATCATTTCGCTAAGGCAGGTGACATTATCGCGAGCCCGTCAGCCTGGGAACTAATCAAAGGAGATTGTGAGGCCGAACCGTTCGATTTCGAACTTGAGCCAGGCAGACAAATGGGAGTCGCTGCCCGTTTGCGCAATCTTAAACATGGACATCGACAACTGAATGACTTCAAAGAAAAAGCGCCGAACTTCGATGAAGCGGCTCAAGCGGCCTTGCGCCCCTATATCCCGGGTGCGATCATTCACCGTATCTCGGCTGGTCAATCGGATTGGCTTGCTGAATTGAGGAAGGTGACCATCCTCTTTATCAATCTGCCGGAATTGAGTCATAACACATCCCTCGAGACGGCTCAGGAAACGATGCGCCTTATTCAACAATTGGTCTATCGTTTTGAAGGCAGCCTCAATAAGATCAGCCAGGACGACAAGGGTGTGATGATCGACGCGGCATTTGGTTTGCCTCCGCTTGCTCACGGGGATGATCCATTGCGAGGCATTCAGTCTGCTCTTATGCTCCGCAATGAATTGCAAGCGCGCGGTTTTCACGGCGCGATCGGGCTGACAACGGGACGCGTATTTT
>DASWEH010000261.1:0-6292 GCA_036394895.1 Anaerolineales bacterium | reverse complement strand
AGGATTTAGCCCAATACTGGGCTGGGTCTTCGCCGCGTGCCCGCGCCTCAATGTCGAAATAATGCGGTTGTTGCCCACGCTCGTCAATAAAATAGGATGCCAGTTTCAAATAACGCGGATTCTGTGTGGCTTGGTAGAGCTTCACCAGCGCCAGTTCAATTTCTGGGTGCCCGCAGTAGCCGCGCTTTTTACCCGGTTCGCGACCAAAGGTTGCATCAATGTGATCGGCATAGCGACACAAAGCATCGAGCAATTTGCGCTGACCCGTTGCCTGGTAATGGGCAACCGCAGCCTCGATCAGGTGACCGGCGCAATACAACTCGTGCCAATCGCGCAGATTTTGCCAGCGCATCTCGGGTTGAGTAACAATAAAATGGGTGTTGAGATAGCCATCCTGTTGCTGCGCGTGGATAATCCTTTCCGCGGCCGAATCCACCAACCCTGCTAAAGCCGGGTCGGGGTGTGTCGCCAGCGAAAAACTCGCCGCCTCGATCCATTTCGCAGGATCCGAATCCCCAAAGATCAAAACAATTGGCGACGGCACCGGCCGTTGAAAATTCAATTCAAAGGCACTGATCCGACCCGTCGCTTCAAGTTGTCGGTAAATGTGCGGAATCGTAACCGTTCGGTTCAGCTCCAGGCGAGGCGCCCAAAACCCATCTTCAAAAGTGACTTGCGTAAAAGGAACAGGTTCGAGTTGACGTTTGATTGTTGACATTGGCTCTCTTTATTAAATAGTATTGTTGAAAGATCGTGTCTACTTGATTGCCCCACCAGTCAGGCCTCGGACAATAGACCTCTGTGAAAGTAGAACCAGGATGACAATAGGGATTGTCATGGTCACGCCCACAGCCATGATTAATTCCCATGGCTTTCCCCAAGGCGAATACCCGGCATATATTTCGGTGATGGCCACACTAAGGGTCTTGGCAGATGGAGAGGTTGTGAATGAAAGCGGATACAAGAGATTATTCCAGGCATTGACGAAGTTGATCAGGCCCATCGTAACCAGACCTGGCACAGTGATGGGGAGAAGGATATGCCACAGAATCTGAGGCAGTGAAGCGCCGTCGAGGATGGCGGCTTCTTCGATTTCATACGGCACTTGTTTGATGAACGAGACCAACACCCACACTGTAAAAGGCGTCAATGTGCTGGTCAATATCAGGGTGATGCCGCCAATACTATCGGATAGGTGCAGTGTCTTGAGGATCTGATAAAGCGGGACAATCGTACCGATATCGGGCAGCGCCATCGAGAGTACTAAAATCCACATGAGAACGCCGCTACCCGGAAAGCGAATACGGGCAAATGCATAGGCCGCCAGATAACTCACGAATAATGTTGCCAGTGTCGTAGATATTGCAAACAGAAGTGAGTTACGGAGATACAGGCCAAAAGGTACTTGTTCTAGCAAAGTGGCAAAGTTCCGAAGCGTTGGTTGAGGGAAATAAACCAAGGGAAGTCTAATGAGATCTGTGGATGCAGCAAAAGCTGACCGCGTCATCCAGTAGACTGGAAGTAGAACCAAAATTGTGAATACAATAAATGCCAGGTACAGCGGCAAAGAGGTCAGTGTGCGGCGCCAGGATATATTTACAAGCGGCTTATCCATCGTTATGGGTTCTCCAGGCTCAATAGGTTACTTCAGATTTTCGGAACAACCACAAGCCAATCACACCAATGAGAGCCACCAGAATAAGCAAGATCACGCTGATGGCTGAGGCAAAACCAAACTTGAAGAATAAGATGCCTTCGCGGAAGACCTGTAGAGCCAGTACAGAAGTTGAGACGCCTGGCCCGCCGAAGGTTAGACCATAGACCAGATCAAAACTACCGAGCGACCATACCAGCCTGAATAATCCCATGGTAATGGTTAGGGGCATGATGAGCGGGACTGTAAGCCTCCAAAATCGCTGCCAGCCATTTGCCCCATCCACTCTGGCCGCGTCATAAAGATCCTCAGGAATGCCTTGCATCCCAGCCAACAGAATGATGGACATAAATGGCGCATCCTTCCAGGCATGCACCAAAATCACTGCGATTTGTGAGGCGAGGGGATTAATAAAAATGGCTGGCCGTAGCCCGGTGGACTGCGTCACCCAAAACGGCAAGAGTCCGAACTGGTCATCAAGCAGCCATCGAAATGCATAACCCGCCACAATTGTAGGAATAGCCCATGGGATGAGGTTGATTGTGCGCGCAAACGTCCGGCCACGAAAGTTGGCATTGAGTAGCAGCGCGATCAGCATCCCAAATACCAAATCCAAAAGTGTCGTAGTTAGGATAAAGACAATTGTAAAAGTAGTGGCACTCCGTACGCCAATGTTGCTCCCCATCGCCAGGTAGTTTTTCAGGCCAATAAAATCATTCGTGCCTTTAAGGATTGAGAGATTGGTAAAGCTCAGATAAATGGTTTGTAAGATTGGGTACGCCGCAGTGATCAGCCGCAGTAAAAAAGCTGGTGTGATCAGCAAAATGAAGAGCAGATACCGTCGACGGCTTGTTCGGGAAAAAGAAATCCGCGTTGATGTTATAGCAGGCGTCCCCTCCCCTGCGGGTATTTTCATTGCTTTATCCATGGACTTTCCTTATGCATTCTTTGCATAGTGTAGAATTGAGTCTGGATCGAAGCCTGACAGGGGACGATCCTTCACACAAGACACGGTGGGTACCTGGATGGGGAGCCGAGATCCCCACCCAGGTAAGGAGAAGATCAGACGCCGTTTCGCGTGGGTTTAGCCAAGAGTTGCCAACTGGTCCTTGGCTTGCTTCATCGACTCTTCGAGGCTGATCTGGTCCGTCAGATAAGCCGCCGCCGTGTCTTCGAGGATCGTTAGCGCTTCCACAAATTGTGGGTGATGGGGTCGTACTCCGATCACATTCGCATCCGTATAGGTATTTAACGCCTGTACTAGCCAGCTATCTGCTGGAGCGGCCGCCAGGACGGATTTGCGGGCGTTCAAAAACCAGAAGCCAACCTTGACTGCTTCCACGGAGGTCGTGTTGGAAATGAGGAATTTGAACAATTCCTTGGCCGGCTCCAGGTTGGGGGAATTCTTGACAATGCCCCAGCCCCAGCCTGCCGCGTAGGTGGAACCGCCCGGGCCACCGGGTCCAACCGGCGGCAGTGCAATCGTGACTTTGTCTTCGCTGAACCAAGCCTTGTTATCGCCACTGCGTGCTACATCCCCAAAGAATGGCCATTGTCTCATAAAGGCCACTTTATCCGCAATGTAGTCACCATTTTGCTGATTGTAATCCTTCTGCAGGGAAGCTGGGTTGAGAACTTTGCTTGTGTACATCAAATCATGGATATATTCGAGAGCCTGCTGGTATTCGGGACCAACGTCGAATGGATTGCCACCGGCTTGCAGAGTGATCCAAGCCAAATAGACATTCAGGAACGCGCCTTTGATCAGCCCATCCTCGGAGGCCCACACGCCTGCACCTTCATCGGTAAAAACTTTGCCCAGCGCCTTGACATCATCCCAAGTCTTGGGAACTTCCACGCTCTTGGAATCGAACCAGTCCTTTCGATAGAACCAGTATGGCATTTCCCAGTTGTGGATCATACGGAAGACTTCACCATTGTTGGTACTCCAAACATCCGTGTAGGCTTTCATAGCTGGTGAGAGGTCGTCCCACACTTCCTGTGAGATCAGGTCGTTTAGGGGCAACATATAACCAGCTTGCGAAAGTGTGGTGGTCAGTTCATCTTCGAAGTCGAGGAGGTCGTATGGAGTATCACCGGCTTGAATCGCACTGGTCAGGCGGGAGAGCTCCGTTTCTTTCGTATCCGTCCTGATGACAACCTCGACGTCAATACCCGAGTTCTTGGTAAATTCGGTGACTGCCAAAAGATCCTTGATGTTTTGCTCAGCCCAGCCACCAACTGCGATACGCACCTTGCCCCCCTTGACAACAGCAGGCGCTGTTGTAGCAGCGACGGGCGGCGCTTCTGTGGCAATAGATGGTGCTTCTGTAGCAACAGGTGCCTCAGTGGCTTTTACACCACAGGCTGCCAGAGTTCCGCTCGCCGCAACCAGCCCCGCCATTTTGATAAAGTCTCGGCGTGACATCTTGCTATATTGCGACATTTTTCTCTCCTTCTTGTGGAATTCGTGATAGCAATTCCTGTGAAGTTACACATTCACAGTTGTTCATTCGGGAACAGGTGAAATCTCTTGCTTCTCGTTCACCTCCATTCCATGGCCAAGCCCCGGGAAGAATCAATCCTCGGGCTGCTTGTTGAATAACACTCGCCTGAAGAGTGTTCGAGCGTCCGGCTCTTGTTGTGTTTGGCTGGCTTCCGGAGCACCGCACGTCTCACGAATGATCAATTGGCCTTTGACTTTTATTTCTTCAGCCTCCTTTCGCCCCTCAGCAATTTGCTTTAATAACAGTTCAGCCGCAACTCCTCCCATTTCGATAACAGGCATACTGACCGTTGTAATTCTGGGTCTGACTGTTTTTGTGAAGTTACGATTGTCGTAGCCCACAACCGCAACATCTCCAGGAACGTTCAAGCCGGAATCCTGGATCGCGTAAATCGCGCCCAGCGCCATTAGATCGTTGGCCGCAAAGATGGCTGTCGGTCGCGCCGCAAGTGCCAGTAAGTTCTTCGCAGCTGCGTATCCACTTTCGATCTCCCAATCACCGGGCTGCACCAGCGCTGGCTCAAAGGGCAGATGATGGCGGATCAGCGTATCTTGATAGCCACTCAGACGAGCCCGACAAGTATGCCAATTTTCCGGACCATTGATATATCCAATGGCATGATGCCCCAAGTTAATGAGATGTTCAGTCGCCAGACTGGCGCCGTAATAATCATCAGGCACCACAGAATTCTTGATGGGCGAGCCGAACAACCGGTGCACGAACACGCGCGGTTTGTTCGAGCGTTCCAACACGTCGCTGGTGGCTTGGTGGGAATACTCGACAAAAATGATGCCGTCTACAGGCCGGCTGAGAAGCGTCTTGATTGCGGCTTGCTCCTGGTATGGATCCCAATCTGAATTGACGATCAGGCTCAGGAAGCCATTTTGATTCAGGGAATCTTGTATGCCACGGACAATGGGGGGAGTAAAAGGACTAAGAAGATCATCTACAATGATCCCAATCGTGTTAGTACGATCTGTGCGCAAACTTCGAGCAGCGATGTTCGGCTCATAGCCCATGGTCGCTGCGACACGGAGCACCTTCTCGCGAATTGGCTCTGAGACTGGGTAATTGCTGTTCGAGAGAACCCGAGAAACTGTTGAGATCGAAAAACCAGTTTCTTTGGCAATATCTTCTAATTTGATTGACATGATATTTATGGATGGAAATCAAGAAAACGTTTTCTCGATATTAAGATTATATGAGAAAACGTTTTCTAAGTCAAGAGAAAGTGTCGTGTTATTTTTACACAAAGGCGTATTCTTACCGTCATAAACGCACAAGGGTCTGACCAGCAGAGTACATAGTTGTCATATGGGTATAAATTCAGGCCGTTCAGCTTTGTATCCACAAGATAGAGAATAAAACGGCAAAATGCAAAAGTGCCCCGATGTCTCGGGGGATTTTTAAGTAGACATTCCGAGGCATTACAATTCTTCAGGTAGGACAACAGGCAATTGTATTGAGAATTGGCTGCCTTTTCCCTCGCCCGTACTCTGCACTTCGACATACCCTGCATGTGCAGTCACAATCGCCTTGACAATGGCGAGACCGAGACCGCTGCCCGGATATGCTGTGGTATTTCTGCCACGATGAAAGCGATTGAAGATCTGCGGCAAATCTGTATCAGGAATACCAATCCCGGTATCAATGACGGATATCGTCGCCTGCTGATCTTGCTGTGAAAGCGTGATGCGGACTGTTCCATCTTGAGGCGTAAATTTGCAGGCATTGTCGACCAGATTATCGATGGCGCGCCTAATCTCGACTGCATCCGCACGAATGAACACGGGTGCGGATGGTAAATCCTGCTCAAAAACCAGCCCGGACTGCTCCGCCTGCGAGGCATATACTTCACTGCGCGCTCCCAGCAATTCCGTCAAGTCAATGATTGTATCCCTGGCAGCATGATCGTACGCTTCCAGACGCGACAAGTCCAGCAGGTTCGTATTCAATTTTTCAAGTCGTTGGACCATCGTCTTGGCATCCGCGACAAACGCGGCGCGATTGGCTGCATCTTCCTCATCCTGCATAAGATCGAGGTTCGTGCGCAGCACCGTCAGCGGTGTACGCAGTTCATGGGCCGCGTCCGCGACGAACCGGCGGAGCGTGGTGATGGTCATTTCCACCT
>DASWEH010000260.1:0-5160 GCA_036394895.1 Anaerolineales bacterium | reverse complement strand
ATGGCGCTCAAGTTCTTCGAAGAGAGTCTATCGAAAGAAGCTCCTTTATTCCACTACATGATGGCCATGACTACAATGATGTCGTTCCCGTTACTGATGCTCTACTTCTTCATGCAACGTACGCTGATTGAGGGCATTACTGCCGGCGCTGTCAAGGGTTAGGTGTGAATTTCTATATAGATATACTCTGACGACGCTAGCGGATATCAACAAAATAATCATATAGCTTGTAGAACCAGCGCTGCCAGACGGGCTCCGGAATGAAGGGTAGGTGGAGAAACGTACGGATGCGCGTCTGATAGTTGGACCACTCACCCGCGCTGGTCTCGATCATAATCTTAGGAATCGCGAGCGTCTGGAAACACATATCGGTTAATTGTCGATAGTCCTGATACAACTGTTTCCAGCCATCAATGCCCACCAATCCGCGCTGCTGCCCATATGGGCTTGCCACTTTCCAGGCCACTTGAGACTCAACCCATCCCCGCCCGCGCTGCACACCGATGCGGTCGAGGGCTTGAGCCACATTATCTTGGTAACAATAAATGATGAGGGGATCTAAGGGTTGTGTCAGTTGAAGCACAGTGTGTACATACTGATTCAGCACCTCGGGTGGGCACGCCATGAGGAACAAGCAGGTGAAGTCCCCGTGGAAGAGCTGTCCGTCAAAGACGAAGATGTGCGGGTTCGAGAGGGCTTGGGTCACAAAAGCCTGCCAGTTGGCGTAGCTGCGGGTCATGAGGTCCTCGGGCGTCAGATCAAGCCACGGTTGCTTCCAATGCGGCAGAGTCCGAAAGACGTTGGTAGGGTGCGGGCGTGCTTCAGGTACCGACCGCGCCGGAATGCCAGCCCGACGAAACAGCCGCGCCAGCCAGCGCGCAGTCGTGGATTTGCCCGAGCCCATGATCCCCTCCACAAAGATGAGGCGCGATCGGTCCATAACTCCTTTTTAATACGCCTAGAATTTCAAGCTCCAGAGAAACTGCGATTCCTTTCGCCTGACAATCCATTCATTTTCAGTCGCCGTCAAAGGGAACTCAATCGGATAGATCTTCAATCCAAAGCTGGCAGCACTTGGCATTCCCAGTTTCACCCATTGTTCAAGACGTTTGATTAAATGTTCTTCAGCGATGGAATTACCATAGGAAAGAAGCAAATCATCCTTTGCAATCACTAAAGATTTTTGCTCCTGTTCCCACAGCCCAAAATAATACTCTTCTCGTAATTGTTTGTCCGGCTTTTCTGTTTTAAATGCACGGAAGGATGGTTCCGTGATGCCAAGAAAAGCGCGAACACCCAATGTCCGCCATGGAAAATCTCCTTTGCCCTTGCCTCCCCACCAGAACAGTCTTGTGCGGACTGGCTTCTGCTGGAGCTCTGACCATTCCGGTAGTGCTTCGAGGTCGGTAGGTTTCCAGCTCTCCAACTGATATTTGCCTCTCATTTGAACAAATCCGCAGGGCATGGCTTCCATTGATTCGAAATGGTCGTGCTCTTTCCGAAGTAAGAATAAAGTGTCGCCGCCTCCTTCACTTTTGATCACAATCAATAACAATCCGTCCTCTTTGATCTGCTCAAAAAACGCATGAGGCAGATCATAGGCCCCGGCGGTAAAGATGGCGCGATCATAGGGCGCGCCGGCTGCATATCCCTCGCCTGCATCCCCTTCTATGACGTTCACATTTTTGATACCCAGTGCATCCATTGTCGCGGAGGCCGTCTGTGCCACCTCGGGAATAAGTTCGAGGCTATAGACACATCCATTCGGCGCAACCAGATTTCCCATTAAGGCTGCATTCCAGCCGCTACCTGTTCCAAGCTCAAAGATTTTCTGACCTGGCTCAAGCTGTAACATGTCCAGCATGCGCAGGACAAAGGAGGGCTGTGAAATTGTGGAGGGCACATCGTTGTCATCCTCCCCAAACAGGATCAATGCTCGATCTGAGTAGAGGGTTGCTAAATGCTCCTCCAGGTTGCCTTCGTTAACCTCGCTCCATTCTTTGACGCCCCAGCGACGATAACGCCTGACGAACTGGTGTCGTGGCGTTTCCAGATAAGCTTTTTGCGTCGCCTCGCTGAGAGGCGTTTCGTGATAGATGGCTTGGGCTTGCTCGAGAAGTTGTTTCTGGTATTTCTCAGCAGATTCCATATTCTCTCCTCATCGAATTCGAAATGTACTTAGACCATTTAAACGGGAGAAAGTACGTGGATTAATAAATAGGATGACAATACTATACAAATTTCCCATTGCTTAGTCAACTACTAGCCAGGCATGTGAGGCTGTTAGACCTTCTCTTGCGGAAAAGTATTAATCGCGTGACTATCAATTTCCTGCGAAGTATAATGAAGCACTATGTCCATCTTTTCCAACAAACGCATCATGCTCGGGGTGACGGGTTCCATTGCGGCATATAAAGCCGCGGACCTTGCTTCCAAACTCACACAGGCAGGCTCGCAGGTGGATGTGATCCTCAGCGGCGCGGCAGAAAAATTTGTCACACCACTTACGTTTCAATCCGTTACCGGACGCCGCGCCTATACAGATCATGACCTCTGGGGCAACGAAGCCCATGTCTTGCATGTTGGGCTGGGGCACGCCGCCGACCTGCTCATCATCGCGCCCTGCACTGCCAACACAATCGCCGAGCTTGCTCACGGTCAGGCAGATACGCTATTGACCGTTACCGCACTAGCCATGCGATCTCCACTTCTGATTGCGCCTGCCATGGACGGTGGCATGTACGATCATCCGGCCACGCAGGAAAATATCGAAACGCTCAAGAAACGTGGCGCAACCTTCATTGGTCCGGCAGAGGGGCACCTCGCCTCCGGGCTCTCTGGGGTGGGACGCCTGATCGAAACAGCGGAGATCATGGGATACATCCGCATACTGCTTGGGCAGAACGGACGGCTAGCCGGTAAAAAAATCATGATCACTGCCGGAGGGACGCAGGAGCCGCTCGACCCTGTGCGCGTCCTCACTAATCGCTCTTCAGGCAGACAAGGGTATGCCCTTGCACAGACCGCACTGGATATGGGGGCACAAGTCACACTGATCACAACACCGACTTCATTGACTCCGCCAATTGGTGCGCGCGTTGTCAATGTGGAAACTGCCAAACAAATGCTCAAGGCGGTACAGGCTGAGTCACCCGAAAGTGACGCGTTGATCATGGCCGCGGCTGTGGCAGACTTCCGACCGAAGAATCTGGCAAAGGATAAGATCAAGAAAGACGGCGGGATTCCGCAGATCGAACTCGAAGCGACGGAAGACATTTTGAAAACGGTAGCAGGCGAAGGGTCGGGAAAGCCTGCGTTGAGCCCAGTCGAAACGACGCGTCCGCGCGTTGTGGTAGGATTCGCTGCCGAGTCTCGTGATCTGCTCGAAAACGCGACACATAAGTTACAATCCAAAGGTCTGGATTTTATTGCCGCGAACGATATTTCTGCGGATGACGCAGGCTTTGCAGTCGAAACAAACCGGGTTACACTTTTATTTGCGGATGGGAAGCAAGAGGGTTTGCCATTGATGAGCAAGACAGAAGTGGCTGAAGTGATTTTGGAGCGGGTTGCAAAACTTTTGGAGTGATATGCGAATTTTGGTGATCTCTGACATTCATGCGAATTACACGGCACTCGAGGCTGTTTTGGAGCACGCGGGCCCCGTGGATGAAACCTGGTGCCTGGGCGATATGGTGGGTTATGGTCCCGACCCTAATGCTGTGCTGGAGTTGATTCGTGAGATCCCAAGCCTTACCTGCTTGCTGGGGAATCATGACGTCGCGGTGATCGGCAGGATTCCGTTTGAGGCGTTCAACGGCGATGCGCGCCGTACACTCGAATATCACGAGCGCGTCCTCACCGCAGACAACATGGACTTTTTGCGCTCGCTTCCGTCCAACCTGAAAGTGCGCGAAGATGCCAGCCTGGTGCATGGCAGTCCGCGTGATTCGGTCTGGGAATATATTTTGAACACACTTTCGGCGCGCTTGAACTTCGATCATTTCACGACGCCCTGGTGTTTCGTGGGGCATTCGCATTTACAGTGTATGTTCCAGCTCGACGAACAAACCGACCGCGTCAATCTTAAACCAATGAAAGTGGGGGAAGTGATCAAGTTACAGCCGAGGTTAATTGCAAACCCTGGCTCTGTGGGCCAGCCGCGCGACCGCGATCCACGCGCAGCCTACGCCATTTACGACAGCACAGCCAAAACCTGGGAACCGCGCCGCGCCGTTTACAACATCCCTGAAGTCCAACAGCGCATCCGTGAGGCCGGGCTGCCAGAAAAACATGCTCTGCGGATTGCAGAGGGGTGGTGACCCCCACCTGCCTCCCCCATTTTCGCACTTCAGAAAATGGGGGAGGTGTCACTACGTGACGGAGGGGGCCGGGCGGGGAACATTTGACGTACAGACATCGTCCTTCGGGTGAAATCATCGTACATTCATGAAGGAGCACAAAAAAATGAAACGCACCCTATTTATCATCCTTGCAGTTGTTGCCGTGTTCTTAATCGTCGGTGTCTCTTTTACGAGCATGGTTTCGCAACGAACCGCGCTTTCGTCTCGTGATCTTGGCTATGGAGCTGGCGGCGGCGCACCCTCAGTCGTAGAAGCACCTGCTCAACCTGCTGCAGAACCCCCGTTAAGCGCAGAAGATGCATATAACAGCACTGGACAAGTTGCACAGGAACGACTCGTCATCGAGAATGCCGACCTTACCATTGTCATCCAAGACCCGAAGGCGCGCATGAAGGAGATCAGCGATCTCGCCCAGGAAATGGGCGGGTTCGTCGTCTCTTCCAATTTGTATCAGAATACCTCTTCCACAGGCAAGGAAGTGCCTCAAGGTAGTATTGTCATCCGTGTGCCGTCAGAGAAGCTGGATGAAGCACTGGCCAAGATCAAAGAAGGCGCAATCGATGTTCCTACTGAAAACCGTTCAGGGCAGGATGTGACCAGCCAATACGTGGACTTACAAGCCCAGCTCACAGCCAAGCAAGCCGCCGAAAAGAAACTGCTTGAGATCATGGATCAAGCAACCAGGGCAGAAGACGTGCTTGCCATCTATTTACAAGTGCAGACGGTTCAAACCGAAATCGAACAATTGAAGGGACAGATCAAGTATTTGGAAGAATCGGCTGCAATGTCCGCCATT
>DASWEH010000259.1:0-7671 GCA_036394895.1 Anaerolineales bacterium | reverse complement strand
GCTGTAAAGGGGTAATTTTCGTAGGGCTTTCTCAATTAATGTCAGACAATGACCTTCGAACCGCAAAGCCCGCAAAGCGCGCTAAGAAAACTCTCTGAACTTGGCGTTCTTCGTGCCCTCCCTGGCACCGTGCGGCTTAAGCCGTACCAGGGCAGGTGTGGCGGTTCGATGGTTGGTGAATCAGGAGAAAACGCCCGACTTTGAGAAAGCCCTAGTAATTTTCGCGAGACCTATTGACAAGCCGAACCGATTTTGCTAAACTGTTAACGCGTGTTAATAACACGCGTTAATGACCAACACTCTCTCGCTACCTCTAAAACCAATGAGTAATAAACGCGTCACCAGTCAGGATGTTGCTGACCTGGCAGGAGTTTCTCGTACTACTGTCTCTTTCGTCTTGAATAACGTCAAAGGCATGAACATCTCGTCCGAAACCCGCCAGAAGGTCCTGGAAGCTGCTGAGAGTCTTAGCTATATTCCAGATGCCAGCGCACAGGCGCTCGCCAGCCGCCGCACCAAGGCAATCGGTCTGGTGATGACACGCAGCCCGCATCACATCGCGACCGATGCCTTTCTGCCACAGATTATCGGGGGACTTATGGACGTTGTAAAAGAACGCAAATTACGTCTCCTCATTGAATCAGTTGAAGTTGAACATCAGGATCGAGCCTACCTCGAGCTGGCGCGTGCCAAGCATATCGATGGCATGATCCTGCTTACCCCTCGCATAGATGATGCCGGTCTCAAGAAATTAGCAGAGGTGGATATTCCTACTGTGCTGATGGGTGAAATTGCGGGAACAGATCTTTATTCCGTCGATGTAGATAATCGTCTTGCCGCGCAAAATGCAGTCCAGTACTTGATCAAGCTTGGGCACACCAGGATTGCCTGCATCGCCAATGCGCCCCAAAACTTTACCTCCGCGTTTGATCGAATGCTTGGTTACAAGGACGCGCTCCTTTCCGCGGGTATCCAGTTTGATGATCGCCTGATCCGTTATGCAGATTTCGATCCACAAAGTGGTTACAAACAGATGAAATCTTTGCTTTCTGGTCGCCTCTTCACTGCCGTGTTTGTGGCCAGTGACAATGTTGCGATTGGGGCAAAAGCCGCGCTGCGCGAAGCAGGGTTACGTGCTCCAGAAGATATATCCATGATCGGCTTCGATGATATTCCATGGGCACAATATTCCGATCCTCCGCTCACAACCATTCGCTTGCCAGCTCAAGAGCTGGCTCGAACTGCTTGTGTGGTTCTGATGGATTTGTTGCAAGGCCAGGAACCACCCTCACGAAGACAGATCCTAGAGACAGAACTTATCATACGCAAGTCTTGTCGTAGTCTTTAACTTCAAAGGAGGTAAACGCCACAAATACACCACCCTCGGTCTTTCCATCATTGAGTTACTGGAAGATTACATCAAAATTTAAGAGGAGAAAGAAAGCATGAATAAGAAATCGCTGTTATGGTCATTGGTAAGCCTGATGGTCTTGGCTTCCATGATGCTGGCCTCTTGTGCGCCGGCTGCGACCGAAGCCCCTCCGGCCACCGCGGCACCTGCGACAGAAGCGCCCGCGACAGAGGCCCCAGCCACAGAAATGCCTGCCACGGAAGCACCGGCCACGGAAGCACCGGCAACGGAAGCACCCACCGCGGAATGCCCGGAAGGGTTTGATTTCGGCGAAGTCACCGGTGGACCTGCTGGTGGCTTCCTGGAGCGCGCTGTGGCTGGTGAATTCACAGGTACCACTGTGACCGTGGACGGCACACAGACCGAGCCCGATGATCAGAAGATGAAATGTGGATGGAAGGCCTTCGAAGAGGCCACTGGCATCACCGTTAACTACATTGGCAATAAGGAATTCGAGGCACGCATCTCGATCGCTGTGGATGCCGGGGAAGCTCCTGACATTGCCGACTTCCCCCAGCCGGGTTTGCTGCGCAGATTCGTCGAACAGGGTAAGATCATTGATGTCAATAGTTTCATCGACGCAGATTACCTAACCCAGACCTACAATCAGAGTTGGCTGGATATGGCAACCATGGAAAGTCCGGATGGCCCGATCTCGGCCGGTGTCTGGAACCGCTCCTTCGCCAAGAGCCTCGTCTGGTATGCAAAGGATGACTTCGAGGCTTCTGGCTATGAGGTCCCCCAGACCTGGGATGAGCTGGTCGCCCTCTCCGACCAGATTGTAGCCGATGGGGGCACCCCTTGGTGTGTCGGGATCGAATCCCAGGCAGCAACCGGCTGGCCAGCCACGGACTGGGTAGAAGATATCATGCTGCGCACCACCTCCCTGGAGAATTACGATGCCTGGGTCGCCGGCGACCTGAAATTCGACTCGCCCGAGGTGAGGAAAGCTTTTGAGACTATTGGGAACATCTGGTTCAAGGAAGGTTACGTGTATGGAGGCCGAGATCAGATCGTCACCACTTACTTCGGCGACTCTCCGGCTGGCCTATTCACCGACCCGCCCAACTGCTTCCTACACCGCCAGGCGAACTTCATCACCAGCTTCTTCCCACCCGAGGCTAAACCGAACGTGGACTACGGCGTCTTCTACCTGCCGCCCATTGATGATCAATATGGCAAGCCCTTCCTGGTGGCCGGCGACATTTACGCCCTGTTCAATGACAAACCAGAAGCGAAAGCGCTAATGGAGTACTTCTCCCTCCCCATGTCCGTTTCTGGCTTCCTCAACACCGGCGGCGCCTTTGCACTTCAAGAGACTGCCACCCCTGAGATATATAGCAGCGAGATGGATGCCAGTATCGCTGAATTGCTTGCTGGCGCCTCAGCTTTCCGTTTCGACGGCTCAGACTTGATGCCAGGCGAGGTTGGCGCTGGTTCCTTTTGGAAAGGCGCCACCGATTGGGCCTCCGGTTCTGCCGAACTGGATGCAGTGTTACCAGAAATCGACGCCTCCTGGCCCAAATAAACCGGTGCTCGATTTTAGTGGGCTGCCAGTCTGTAAGGGCTGGCAGCCTTATCATATAATTGTAGGCAGATTTCTATACACACCGGATGAGAAAGGAGCCTCCCTTGTCAACTATCGGGCAAACCTTAGAAAGTAAACCAAAATCTGGCAAGGTGATCGCTTGGATTCTACGCGTTGGCTTAGCCATTTTGATCCCACTGATCGCATTCTTTTTTTTGTATCAGGGCTTTCTCTTCCTGCGTGCGGGGGATGCACCGAAGTGGATCATCGCCTTGATCGCGATTGTTTGGGGCGTAGGAGGAGTAGCGATCCTCTATTACCTTTTTAACAGATTGGTAGAATCGCTTTCCCTGGAATGGACGGCACGCCTCCAACCGTTTGTTTTTGTGGGACCGGCGATCGCCATGTTGATCTGGTTCCTGGCCCTGCCAGCCCTGCGCACTTTTTACATCAGCCTGTTCGGCCGGAATGGACCACCAGCTCTGCCGATCACGATGCTATTTACTTCTCCTAATGAATACTTAACGGCAGTTGCAGCGCAGTTCACCGGTTTGTCAAACTATGTCGCGGTCTTTACCGATCGTCTAATGCTTGGGGCTCTCCGCAACAATATCCTTTTTTGGATTGGGATTGCCACACCGCTCACAGTGATTGCCGGATTACTCGTCGCTGTGTTGGCAGATCGCAGTAATTTCGAGCGCGCGGCCAAGTCCCTAATTTTCATGCCCATGGCTATTTCATTCGTGGGCGCCAGTGTGATCTGGAACTTCATTTATGAGGTCAGTCCGCCGGGTAGCCCACAGATCGGTCTGCTCAACGCGATTGTGGCAGCTTTTGGTGGGCAGCCACATGGATGGACAAACTATACAGCGATTGCTCCCTGGAACAACCTCTTCCTGGTCATCATTGTCGTTTGGCTTCAGACCGGGTATGCGATGGTGCTTTTCTCGGCCGCGATAAAAGGCATTCCGGAAGAAATTATTGAGGCGGCCCGTGTGGATGGCGCTACCGAAATCCAGGTCTTTTTCCGAATCATGATCCCTTATATCTTAGGGACGATCATTACCGTCACCACAACGGTCATTATCTTTACCTTGAAGATCTTTGATGTAGTTTGGGTGATGACAGGCGGACAGTTCGGCACGGATGTGATCGCCACACAGTTCTACCGGCAATCTTTTATCAACCGCAATTCCGGCTTTGGTTCGTCCATCGCCATTGTCCTACTCCTCGCCGTTATCCCGGTCATGATTTATAACCTACGCCAACTAAGAGATCACGAGGCATTTCGATGAAAAGCACCAACTCTTCAAAATTCACAAGAAGTCTTCTTGTGAATGGCATCCTTGCTCTAATTGTCCTCCTCTGGCTGATCCCTGTGATCGGTATATTTGCCTCCTCATTTCGCGAGCGGTTTGATATCCAGACTTCTCCCTGGTGGAATGTCCTGCCCCATCGCGACTGGGTTGCTACGAAGACAATCAACCCACGCGAACTCGGCCTGGATACGAAGGGCCCGATGACGGTGGAGGGAGTCACGGCGACATTCGAAGAAATGCGTGCTGGGGTTGAACAAGGAGCCACACGTTTGGTCTGGATCGGAACCCGGCCGATTGGCAAGATCCAAGTCCAGGAAAGAAAGTGGATAACCACAGCCAATCTCAACCTGGAAAATTATCGTCAGGTGCTGCTTGGAAAGACTGTGGAAATCAAGCACCCTGATGGAACCGTGGAAACTGTGCGCGGGGACGATTTTTCAGGTGCTCTGCTCAATAGCCTGACCGTGGCCATTCCCTCTACAATCATCCCAATCCTGATCGCCGCCTTTGCGGCCTACGGCTTTGCATGGATGAATTTTCCGGGCCGACGTTTTTGGTTCATTGTTGTTGTAGCGCTATTGGTTGTACCTTTGCAGATTGCCCTCGTACCGGTTCTAAGAGATTTTGCTGGTTTGGATCTCAACGGCACGTTTCTGGGGATTTGGCTGGCGCATACCGGCTTCGGTCTGCCTTTGGCTACCTATCTACTCTTTAATTACATCAGCGGACTCCCGCGCGAGACTCTGGAAGCTGCCTTCATCGATGGCGCTTCTCATTTCACAATCTTCACCCGCCTGATCTTGCCGCTGTCCATCCCAGCCTTAGCCTCATTCGCTATTTTCCAATTCCTCTGGGTCTGGAACGACTACCTGGTGGCTTTGATCATCCTGGGGCCTGATCCAAACGTACGTGTAGTGACGATGAAACTGGCGTCCATTGTCGGTGACCGTGGCCAGGATTGGCATTTGCTCACTGCAGGTGCTTTCGTCAGCATGCTTGTGCCACTCGTCGTCTTCTTCTCACTGCAACGCTACTTCGTACGCGGATTGCTGGCCGGCTCTGTAAAAGGTTGATTGTGCATTTGTGATCTCGAAGATCCTGAACTTCGATTGGGCCCTTTGGTTCTTTTGGATCATGGCTACAACCTTAGGTTGGCTATTAGGTGGTTTGCTCCTCCCCGGTCTGGCTTTCGTCACTTCGGGAATCCTAGTGGGCATCTTTCAGTGGTTGGTTTTGCAGAGTCGGATTACCCGTCCCTGGCGCTGGGTCGTTGCCACAAGTATCGGATGGCTGGTGGGATACCTGATCACGCTTTTTGTGCTGCCTCAGGAGCTTTTTGTTTTTGAGGGGGCAACCATAGGCTTGACAACCGGATTCGTCCAATGGACCCTCCTGCGCCGAGAAGTATATTGGGCAGGCTGGTGGATCATCTTCAGCATCATCGGCTGGACAACCGGTCTGACCTTGCTTCCCGGTGTTTTGCAGACAGGAACAATGGCAGGCGCTCTAACTGGATTGCCTCTCGAAATCTTGCTGCGAGACCGCAAGCCTAAAATAATCCCAAGCAGCTCCCCAATGTGAATTCTATGGAACCGACACTCTGGTATAAAGATGCTGTTTTCTATCAAATCTACGTTCGTGCGTTTCGCGACAGCAATGGCGACGGTCGGGGTGACATTCAGGGCTTGACTCAAAAACTGGATTATCTCGAGGATCTCGGCGTCGATTGCATCTGGCTCATGCCGATCTACCCATCACCTTTGAAGGATGATGGCTATGACATCGCAGACTATTACAACATTGCAGAAGCATTTGGCACCCTGGAAGACTTCAAATCCTTAATCAAGGCAGCCCATGCTCGTGAGATCCGCATCATTATGGATCTCGTGTTGAATCACAGCTCTGATCGGCACCCCTGGTTTCAAGCCTCACGCTCAGACCGCAACTCTCCCTACCGTGATTATTATGTATGGAGCGATACTGACCAAAAATATGAAGATGCGCGGATTATATTTGTCGATACAGAACCTTCCAACTGGTCTTGGGATGAAAAAGCTGGCCAATATTACTGGCATCGTTTCTACGCCAGCCAACCGGATTTGAACTACGATAATCCCAAAGTACAGCAGGAAATGTTCAACATTGCGCGGTTCTGGCTTGATCTTGGCATAGACGGTTTTCGCACGGATGCGGTTCCCTATCTGTTCGAGCGTGAAGGCACCAATTGCGAGAACTTACCCGAAACGCATGCCTATTTAAAGAAACTGCGCGCATTTATGGATGAAGGGTATCCGGGGCGGATTTTATTGTGCGAGGCAAACCAATGGCCAGAAGATGTGCGTCCTTACTTCGGCGAGGGAGATGAGTTCCACATGGGTTTTCATTTCCCGATCATGCCCCGTATTTTTATGGCTCTCAAGAAGGGACGCGCCGATGACATGATCGACATTCTAAACCGTACACCTGACATCCCAGACAGTTGTCAATGGTGTATCTTCCTGCGCAATCACGATGAGTTAACACTTGAGATGGTCACGCCCGAAGAGCGTCAGTGGATGTGGGAGCAATATGCGCCGGAGCCACGTATGCGCCTCAATCTGGGAATCCGCCGCAGGCTCGCTCCTCTGCTTGATAATGATGAGCGCAAGATACGGCTAGCCTATTCTCTATTATTTACATTGCCGGGCTCACCGATCCTTTATTACGGTGATGAAATTGGGATGGGAGATAACATTTGGCTGGAGGACCGGAACGGCGTCCGCACGCCCATGCAATGGGAATCCAAAGAAACGGCTGGCTTCTCTGAAACACGGGTTGAAGCACTTTATGCACCCGTGATTAACGATGAGGTGTACGCACCCCTACAGGTGAATGTCGAGGCGCAACAAGCAAAGCCGAATTCTTTACTCAATGTGATTCGAGCGATGATCGCGACAAGAAAACAGCATCCAGCGTTTGGGTGGGGAGAATTTGAATGGATAAACGTTGAAAGTGAAAACATCGAAAGTTTCCAACGAACCCATAAAGATGAATCAATTCTTGCTATTCATAACCTCAGCGATAAAACACAAAAGGTCACATATGAAATAAAAAAGCCAGTCAAATCGATGACTGACCTTCTGACTCAAGAAGAGTATTTTCCGGTAAAAGATAATATTGAAATTGAGTTGATGCCCTATCAATATCTCTGGTTGAAATAGGGAAGGCTATTCTCCTACGGTGTGCAGCAACGCCATATTAGGTGGCCGCACCGCGCCAACGGGGAAGCCACAGACTAATACAACCTGATCCCCTAACTGGACAACTTCCGAGCGCATGAGGGCCGTATCCACGTGATCGATCATTTCTTCGAGTGAATTGACGAACGGGACAAGCTGCGGACGTGCTCCCCATAGAAATGCCAAACGGTGATA
>DASWEH010000258.1:0-3466 GCA_036394895.1 Anaerolineales bacterium | reverse complement strand
TGATGCCCGCTTCCTTTGCCAGTTTATCCATGGCTGCCAACACTTCAAACCCTGGGATCTCTCCGCTGATATCCACGTAATGGCGCTTCGTCCGTAAACACGCCTCCGCCATCCAACCAAACGTATGGACGAACGGTCCGGCGCAATGGAGAACCGCGTCCACTTCAAGCAATGCGGCATCTACCTTTTCGGACTCATTCAGAGAGAACATACGATACTGAAGATTGTATTGCTCGGCTTGGGCGCGCAACAATTTTTCATTCCGCCCCGCCAGGATCGGATGAAATCCATTGCTCAATGCGTGAGCTACAATGAGTTGACCTGTATAGCCGTAGGAGCCGTAGATAAGAAAGTTTTTCATGATCGTTTGAACGTTCAAACGTTAAAACGTGCTAACGTTACAACCGTTTCACAAAATGCACCAATCGTTCAGCTTCCCAGTAGCCCAACTTCAAATGGGCAGCGATACTGGCTTCATTCTCCAGCCATGTATCAGAAGCCATTTCCGCGCAACCTTTTTCACGTGCCCATTCCTCTGCAACGTATACCAACTCCCTGCCAAGCTTTTGGCCGCGGATGTGTTCATCCACATACCAGGCTTCGATGTAACCAACAGGTGAGGTCTCGCACCCTTCGCCGTAGTCACGGAGTCCAGCTTCGATAAACGCAACCAGTTGTCCATCCGTGTTTGAAGCGACGAAGATAGCATAATCCGGATCGGACAGCCGGTCATCCAAGTCGAAATCCAGATACTGAATGGGTGCTTCGGGCCATAATCTCTGGCGCATTCGCAGCCAATCCGATTTGTCTTCGTGGGTGGCGCGTCGAATCGTGAAACTCATACTCCTCCAAATAAAAAGACCCTGAAGTGACTCAGGGTCTATTGTAAACTACTCTTCTTCCCCTTCGCCGTCTTCACCGCCTCGTTTGGAAAGACGATGGTCAAGCATCAGAACGGCTGTGCCGCGTTCTTCAATTAACCTGAGTTTGGCGACCAAATCCGTCGCGTTCTTTTCCTCCTCCACTTGCTCCGTGATGAACCATTGCAGTAATATCTGCGCGGCATAATCCTTCTCTTTGAGCCCCAATTCATACAGTGCATGAATGGAGGCGGTCACCTTCGCCTCGTGCTCTGCCACTTGTTCTGCAACCTCAATATTGGACTTCCATTCCGTGTCAGGGGCAGCAATTGCCTTGAGCTGAACACGTCCGCCAGCATCCAGAAGGAAATTGTAGAACTTCATCGCATGTTCGCGTTCTTCATCTGCTTGAATCCGCATCCAGTGCCCAAATCCCATCAAGTTCCTATCCTCAAAATATGCTGCCATCGAAAGATAAAGATACGAAGAGAAGAATTCTTTGTTGATCTGTTCATTAATGGCGTCTTGCATTGCTTTTCCGATTGTGGTCATATGAGCCTCCTGAATTGATTATATTCTCTTTGTGAAGCACAGGAAAAGGTAAACAGCACCTATCGCAGCGAAGATCCATGCCAAAATGATCACTACTGTTCCAACCTTCCCTACACTTCTATCTACGTCACCAATTGCGACCGTTGCCCGGGCTTCTGCCAAAACCTTGGGCGTGCGTCGATCCAGCCTTTTAAAGATGAGCGTTTATTCGGTACCAAAGACAAAAAGTTCGTTCAGTGATTCATGAGAGAGGTTATGCCGAATCGCGTCTGCGAAGATCGAAGCGACAGACAATATCTTTAGCTTTGGGTGTCTTTTTTCAGGCGGGATATAAACTGTATCCGTCGTGACGATTTGGCTAATCTGTGGGATGGCTGCCAACCTTTCCACACCGCCTCGGGTAAATACGCCGTGCGTGCAGATGACCAGCATCTCTTCGATGCCTTCATCGATCAGCATATTGCTCAACTCATGGATCGAGCCGCCTGTGGCGATCTCGTCATCGTAGATCAACGCACATTTGTGACCGCGCACTTGGTTTCCTACCAAGCCTCGAATGACGACTTCTGAATCTGAGAGGCGTTCTTTGTTCCCTGCCGCAATGGGCAATCCCAGAATCCTTGCAAAACGCGCCGCGGACTTTGCCTGTCCCATATCTGGCGAAACCATGATCGTATTGTTCAGATCGCGCGTTTCCAGGTATTCCTTGAAAACAACCCAACTGCTCAACGGGTCTGTAGGTAAGCTGAAAAATCCATGCACCTGGGGCGAGTGGAAGATCATGCTCATCACATGCGTCGCTCCAGCTGTTTTCAACAAATCCGCCACCAGACGCGCGGTAATCGAAATGCGCGGCGCATCTTTTTTATCAGAGCGCGCAAAGGAATAGTAGGGAATAATCGCATGGACTTCAGAGGCAGCGGCGCTGCGTGCGATATCGAGCATCATGAACAATTCCATTAGGTGCTCGTTGACGGGTTGTGAAAGCGATTGCACAATATAAACCCGGCGATAACGCACCGTATCTCCAAGCTGGATGTAAAGATTATCGTTGCTAAAACGGGAGATGTGTGTACTGTCTAATGGGACGCCGAGTTCTTTTGCAATGTTTGCCGCCAGTGCGGGATTCGAACTCCCGCTAAAAAAGCGAACCTGGTCTGCTGGGATTAAAGCCTTGGTCATGCTGCCTCGCTTGGATTTTTGATAACACTACCTCATCTTATCTGATTATGCAAGGAATAAAATTGCGACCCCGGCGATGGCAAGCATCGTTCCAATGATTACCTGCCAGCCAATCTTTTCCCTGAACACAAAGTAACTAATGGGCAAAATAATCACAGGCGGTAATGCCATAAGCATGGCTAGCTCGCCGAGCTTGGGTAAAACATTTTTTACCCGCGTCTTGCATAATATTCTGCATAAAAACTGGGTTGAAGAATCTTTGATACTGCTGAGATTGTCCTGTTTTTGGTTCTATTTATGTTTATCCCCCGTCTTTGAATTCTAAAAATCATGCAAAAAAATTTGTGACCACGCGATAATTTCAGTCGCTATTCCCACAGTATTTGATAAAAGACAGATTGGGATTTGCTCGGGCAGTGGCTGTGGTCATACGGCGATCCAACCAAAATAGCTGAAGCCGGCCCTACTGGAACATAGGGCAGCGGTCACGGCGGATTTACATTTTTAAATTCAAGTGCATTCACTCTTTGCCCAATACACTGGCCTTGTTCAAGGCCGCGTTCGATAGCAGCTCGATAATGAATACCTCCATACAGGCGGGAAATCGCTGCCTCCTCTGCAAAGGCAAAGAAACTGATGAACGTACGTGGGGCATATCCCAGGGACGCATGGGTATTATCTGTAAACGCTACCTCACCAAACATGTCTGTCATTACCTGGGCCGTAGCACTCGATTGGACTGAATGACCAGAGGGATATTCGGGAAATGGAGGGGTAACTACTGGTGTAGTCCAGCCGGAATCGCCGATCACATTATGGATGTAGGTGATAGGCCGCAGTAAGTTATATTGATACTTGGTCTGCCAGCAGGC
>DASWEH010000257.1:0-4349 GCA_036394895.1 Anaerolineales bacterium | reverse complement strand
GTAATGAAGTCATGTCAATTCGCAAATAAGATTCGCCCACAGGTCGGGCAGTGAAATAATTGGCTCGTCGAGCGGGCTGTTTGTTGCTGTGAAGCGGTAAGAGTGGTACCACAGGCTTCACAGGAATTGTCAGCGATGGTTGTAATCGCAATCCCGCGTTTCTGTTTGCGCAACTGATCGTAAACATGCAGAGCTTGAGTTGCGATGTCTGTGACCACAGCTTGGCGTTCCGAATTGAGTCTTTCCAAATCCTTACGGAGCGCTTCGCTTTCTTTGGTCAAATCTTTATTCTGTTCTTTTGAATTTGACTGTACGCGCTCCAAATCCATTTTTGCTGTTTGTAAATCTTTCTCCATGTTTTCGGCTGCGAGCATAGCTTCTAGTTGACGCTCTTCCAATGTTTCCAAATGGCGTTTCAGAGAAACAATATCTTTTTGCAAATCCTGAAGCTCTTTTGGGTTATGGACTTTCCCTCCATAAAGACTGGCTTCCGTTTGTTGGATTTTGATCTGTTGTTTCTCAACCTCCGACTCACTCAACTTCAACGCGCGCTCTGCATCTTTGTGTTTTCCCTCCATGTCACTGAGATGCTCGTTGGCTGTGCGCAATGTAATGTCGTTTTCGAGTGTTTGCTGGATAGCTTTCAGACGAGCCTGGATTTGGTCAATCTGGCTATCCACCTGTTGTAGACGGTACAATCCCAGTGCGGCGCTCATGGTTCGATTATATACGAAGTCCACTTATTGAGTGGGCAGGTTATAGTAGTTATAAACCGCCTGTGACATCTGTGCAAAGAGCGCAGAGACTGGCTCCCACACCGTTTGCACTGGATGATAGGCATAAATCACCAAAACATAATTCCCACCGGGGGTGTAAACGATCGCTGCATCACTGATATTATGAATCACTAGAGACGACGGATCGCTGATCCATCCATGTTTATGGGCGACCTGAGTTCCTTCGGGGACGCCTGCTTCGATCAGAACACCAATCTTATCAGATGCCAAAAAGGTGATCATCTGCTTACAGATTTCGCTGTTCAGCTTATCAGGGAATGCCGCGACCAACGCGCCGCCACTCTCCTCCGCACATTGGTAAATATCGGAAAGCAACATGCCAATATCAGAGGGTGTCGTCTGGTTGAATATGTCAGGATCAGTCACAACGTCTTTGCGTTGATTGGCAGGTGTCTCGAACTTTTGCAGAGGTGGGCACGGAAATTCTGCGCTGCAAAAGAAACCTGCCAGGAAAGTATTATCCAGCCCAATCTTTTTCATATCTTCCGTGACAATCAATGGACCTTTCAGAGGGTCGAGGCTTTCCATCAACCGATCGGCGGGCGGATTCTCAGACTTATGGATCATATCTTCGATCAAGCTCGATGACTGTTCATTCAAGGCCTCCGAGCCATATTTGACAAAGTACGAAACCATGATTGGAATTTTCACCGTACTTGATGCAGTGAATGCCACATCCGGATTGACCGAGATCAATTGTCCATGATCCATCGCAAAGTGAATTTCCTGTCCATTCTGCAAATCCTGAAGATAAACTCCCATCACGCCATCAAAACCAGCCAGGGTAATATTCTGCTGGAGTAATATTTCCAAATTTTGCATGGTAGGGCGAGCTGCCGCACTCTGCTGGAAGGAGAGAGCCACCGTGCGATTGTTAGGCGAGCGAAGAGTATCCTCGATCAAACGGACGGCACGATCAATGTCCAGTGTGACACCGGGAGTGCCAGGCGAGAAATTTGTACTACCGGGAACAGGCTGCGCTGGAGTCGGAGGTTCATCGTAGCGAGCCGAGATTTCGTTCTGGAGATAGGCCCTTAAGCGGTCTTCCGCCATCGTCGCGCTTAACGGAACTTCGACCGGGCTTGGATCGCGGTTCCATAAATAGTTCCAAAATCCACCCCAGAAAGAGCCGCCTGTTCGAGCCAGGTCTGCTGCGGCAATCATGCTGTCCATATCCAGTTCGAAACCGACATCCGATGGATCGACATGAATAATTGACTCACTGTATTGCACTTCGATGGGCGAGGAATAAACCTGGAGCACTCGCTCCGAGGCGATCTGCGGGTCAACGCCGCCGACCTTGACGCCTGCAATTGTCATGCCGCGCGGATAGTTGTTGCGCTGACGGCTGTACCCGATCAGTGCCACGACACCCAACACAAGAGCTATGGATAAGAGCGCGATGGATATCCCCCGTAAAATAGGAACAGAAGTACGGTTCCTCACATTGCCTCCAAAAATATGACAAATATCGTGAAAAAGTATAACACACTCAAAATTGAGTGTGTGCTAGAATAAATCGGCTCTCTGGGATTTGCCGTGATACACCGCCACATATGCCAGACTATCACGGCGATTCTCAATGAACCAATAAATCTGTGAGTGGCGAAGGGTTTGCACTACTCCGTAAATCTGGAGGAACGGACCCTAAAGGCAGCGCTGTGGCGCCATGGCGACATTTTCTGGCAAGAGCGGATTGATTATTTGTGAGAAGATTTTTTATCACATTGAGCAACTTGTCAAAAAAAGAGCCTTTAGGGTTTTGGCTTTCTTACTCCAAATCCATTTAAGGACGGGACGATGCTACGCTCTTTTCTCATCTATCTTTCCAAAGCGGCTTGGGCGCAGAAACTTGTTACCAGTTGGGGCTTCGCATGGGGTGCGGCCTCTCGTTTCGTCGCAGGGGAAACGGTGGGCGATGCGATCCGTGCGATCCGTGAGTTGAACGAAAAATGTATCAATGCCACGTTGGACCATCTTGGGGAGCATACATCCACAATCGAAGAGGCGGATCGGGCTACTGAAAACATTCTCTTGATTCTCGATCAAATTGATAAGGCGGGGATGAGAGCCAATGTTTCCATCAAATTAACCCAGATCGGCATGGGGCTGGATGAGGAGATCTGCCGCCAAAATCTGGCACGAATCTTGGAGCGCGTCAAGGAGTGTAGAAATTTCCTGCGCATCGACATGGAAGACACGCCTTACACGGATATCACTCTTGGCCTGTACTATTCCATGTTGCAAAGAGGGTTCAATGTCAGCCAAGTTGGGATGGTCGTGCAATCCTATCTCTATCGTACAGAAGCGGACGTGCGTAAGTTGCTTGAATACAATACACATCTGCGTCTTGTCAAAGGCGCGTATAAGGAACCTTCTGATAAGGCGTTCCCGAAAAAAGCGGATGTGGACGCGAACTTTGATCTGTTGACCAAATTGATGATCGATGCCGCAGTCAAGATCGAAGCGAATAAGATCAGCACCGATGGACGTGTCCCGCCGATTCCCGCGATTGCCACGCACGACGAAAAGCGGATTGCGTTTGCAAAGCAATATGCCGAAAAAGTTGGCTTACCCAAAGAGGCGCTGGAATTCCAAATGCTGTATGGCATTCGCCGTGATTTGCAGGAGCAGCTTGTAAATCAGGGATATCCGGTGCGGGTGTATGTTCCTTTCGGCACCCATTGGTATCCATATTTCATGCGCCGCCTCGCGGAACGCCCTGCCAACATCTGGTTCTTTGTTTCCAATTATTTTCGTAAGTAAATAAGTAGACATGTAAACACGTAGACAGGTTTTGATTGGTCTACGTGTTTGCTTTTTAAGTGTTTACTTGTGCACCTGTCTACCGATTTGCCTGTTTACCAATTACAATTCCTCCATGTCCCCTCTTGCCCTTGTCACCGGCGCAGCACATCGATTGGGAAAAGTCTTCGCCTTGACACTTGCGCGGCAAGGCTTCGACATTATCCTTCATTATCATCAATCGTTGGATGAAGCGCTTCAGACACAGGCGGAAATTGAATCCGTTGGAAGGCGCGTGATCTTATCTCAAGCGGATCTCACCGATCTCTCACAAATCCAATTTCTAATCTCTAATCTCGATTCACTTAGTGTATTAGTCAATTCAGCCGCGTTCATGCCAAGTGGAAACGTGGATTTACTTACCATCGAAAATTGGGATAGATCCCTCGACCTAAACCTTCGTGCTCCCTTTCTTCTCGCGCAGGAATGTGCAAAGAAAATGACGAATGGCGGACTTATCATCAATATCACGGATGTAGGTGCACAGAAAGCCTGGAGTCGCTATCCGTCTTATACGGTCAGTAAGGCTGCACTTGAATCGCTAACGAAGATTCTGGCGCGCGCCCTTGCGCCGCAGATCCGTGTCAATGCCATTGCGCCGGGATTTGTCCTGCAATCAGACATTGTCACTGATGAGGAATGGCAACGGCTGATTAATCGCATTCCGCTCAAGCGTCCCGCGCGGACCGAAGAGCTTGCCTCAGCACTCGAATTTTTAGTGAAGAACGAGTATATTACCGGACAGAC
>DASWEH010000256.1:0-22040 GCA_036394895.1 Anaerolineales bacterium | reverse complement strand
CAATAAAAAGCACTGGGATCGCAATAACCAATCCAGCAATTGGACCTGCGATACCCACGTCAAATAACAAGCGTTTATTCTTTGGGATGCCGCGCATCATGATGAACGCTCCAAACGTTCCCAAGGGAGAAATGAGAGGCGCAGGTAAAAAGTATGGCAATGTGGCGGGGATCTTGTAGTAGCGGCACATCACATAATGTCCCATTTCGTGCGCGAACAAAATCCCCATCATGCTCAAGGCAAAGGGCCAACCGGTAAGGGTATAGCGAAATAGATAAGAGATGGGAAGCGCTGTATTGGCTGGAATGGCCTCTGGAGGGACATTCACACCTGTAAGCATAACGCTAAACACTGTGATGATAAAAAGAATAATGTTTACATAGATTCTTGAGCCAAATTTGGGAATAGTTGGACTGGACACCAGAAAGATGACCTGATTATCACCCGGTTCTTTTCGGAATAGCGGCGTGATATTGTAGGAGCGCAAGGACTCCGCCAACTGATCATAAGCAGCAACCGTATCTTCACTTAACAAGTGACCACGATAGCGCACAATCCATTCTTTGGGTTCACCTACAGTGACATCTTCCACACGAAAGATTCGGGAAACAAAATTGGTAAGAAGCTCAATTTCAGGGACAGGCATAAGACTCCTAATTTTATTTATAGTGGAGACCCTAAAGGTTTTTCTTACATATCCAGAAGTCCATCTTATACTATCACCCCATCAATCTGGATCTTGCTTTACAGCGGAAACCTTTAGGGTCTTACCAAGAACGATTAGGCGAGAGTGGATGGGAGTCGAACCCACCGCGGCCCGCAACGCGACCCGCCACAGGTTTTGAAGACCAGGAAGCCCACCGGGACCTCACCACTCCCATACAAAACTAAGTGCACGCACAAGGATAATCGAAGGAAGGAGCCTTTGCAAGCGGCATTATTCTCTATACATAGAGACGCATCATGCTCAGAGGATACCCGCTCAGGGCCTTTCCTAAAGCACTGCCATACAAACGCCTGCAGAAGATTGGCACAAGATCATATTGGAGGTTCGTCTTTGCCTGCTTAAAAACAAAAACCTCTCTCTCGAGGGATGGGAACAGGTCGTTCTCTCTATTTTGAATGGTTCGATTTGGCTTGGCAGATTTAGAATGCCAGGGTAACCCACCACACGTAAGCCAGCAGCAATGAGGCAAACAGATATATGGACAAGCGATCTCGTCCGCTGGCTTGCTTGAAACTGATACGCCAATATTTCACAGTTCTCTTGAATTTTTCTTCTATCTGTTTCATATAATAAAATCGCCTTTCCCAACTTTTATAACGAATATAAAGTTAAAATGTCATCATCTATTAGGGTTAATCCCACCATTAATGCTGGTGAGATGATGCGAAAAATGTCTTTGGTCCGCCTATCTTCAATACTTTTGCTTAGCAGCCACCTTTCCTCATAGGCCCGATTTCTAACAAGACCATGAAGAGCTGTAAAAGATATATGGCGAAAACATTTCTCATAAAATCCTAATTTTGAGATCAGGGGAATGCTTTTCTTTGTGTCCTCGCTTTGCCGGGTTTTTGCTGCTTAACACTTTTTGTCACACCAAGGTCAACCCAATATTTGCTTAGAAATCATGTTAAACTTTCTGCTGTTCAATCTCTGCTCGAAACAGAGACCACTATGCAAGAATGGGAATCTCTCGTCCTTGATGTTTTATATCAAGAGGGAAGTGTGCATCTCATCAAGTCTGTCGCCTCCCGACATGAGGAGCTTTTTTTCAACATCGGAAAAGATGAACTGAATGCCTCCCTGCCGTCATCTCCTCGCATCAGCATGTCAATATCTCGTACCACTTTCGTGACTGTTGAAGTAGTGTATGAGAAGTGAGAAGGATAGTCAAAATTGTCGTAGGTGATTGAGCCGTCAAATCATCTGTGATTTTGCATACTCCAAAACAAAACCCATCCCCGTTTCAAGTGGACGGCAAACAAGAATATGCTATACATTTTCCTGTCACTGCCACCGCTGATGGCTTGGCGCCTACGTCCAGTTGTCAGAAATCACCTCAGGCCAACTTGTGCGAATATTTGTCAACAGGTCCTTTAGAGGAGGCATAACCCAGGAGCCGTCATGGTGCGAAATTGTCACCTTCAGGCGATCCCCCACTCTATGCCACTCTAATTTTATAGCCTCAAGATTATCTGCCATTGTCTCAGTTGTCTCTTTAGCTTCATGCTGGCGAAAGGCCCTGTAAATTCTGGCAGTAAAGCTAACACTCGTTTGG
The DNA here is from genome assembly GCA_036394895.1 of Anaerolineales bacterium. Taxonomy (GTDB): domain Bacteria; phylum Chloroflexota; class Anaerolineae; order Anaerolineales; family Villigracilaceae; genus Defluviilinea. Next base: position 19,758 of record DASWEH010000256.1, on the reverse strand, counting down.
GCGCCAAGAGCGGGATAATACAGCTTATAACTCCAGCCATCCGTGAATTCATAAACTATATCGTTTGCGCTTTTCTGACGGCAATAAGTATGCAACCAGATAAGAAATTGGCTTTCGTCTGTTTCGGGTAAGTAGAGTTCGACCATTACTTAGACTCCAAAAAACAAGCCGCCCGATCAATGGACGTCTCTTGTCACTGCCGCAATCGGCTTGACCATCGCCCTGCCGTATAGGTGGAGCGGTTTGTTTCCTGCATTATAGCATCCTCATAAGCCTTGCTCTGCACACGGTTTTCGTCGTGGCCATAAAAAACACCGCCATATCTAATGATATGACGGTTTCATGTGGGGCTAGTCCCACAAGTCGGGGCGAGAGGATTTGAACCTCCGACCTCTTGCACCCCATGCAAGCGCGCTAGCCGGGCTGCGCCACGCCCCGATAATTATGTTCGGATCAGGCATTCCGACCTTGGCGCCGCTTTGCGAGCGCCACACACGAGTCAGTTTGCCATGCCCCGATTGACAAGAAAGCATTATAGTCGCGTTTGAATATTCTTGCAACCGAATGACATTCACCCCTGATTATGCTACAATACTAACGCATGTTGATATCTACAGAGTGCCACTTAAGCCAAACTATACATGGTGCCAAAAGATTAATTTATAAGCTAAGCGGTAGATGAGAGTTTTAATTCTCATCAATGAAAACATAGTTTAAGTTTAGAATTACGTAAGAATCAGCTGGTAACCTCCTGGAGTTCCTATGCCTGAGATGATCGAAGTGCAAATTGACAGCGTGCGTGTGCATCTGATGACACCCCAACGTCTGGTCGTTTTAAAACAAATTGGTTCTGAGCGCTATCTTCCTATCTGGGTGGGACCCTATGAAGCCGAAGCAATTACCGTCGCTTTACAGGAAGTCGAAATGATCCGCCCGTTGACGCATGATCTGCTCAAGAATGTCTTTGGTGCGTTCAACGCCCGCATCAAACGGATCGAGATCGTCAAACTGCAAAATGAAATTTTTTATGGAAGCATTGTCGCTGAAGTGGATGGAAGAGAAATAGACGTGGACTCTCGCCCCTCGGATGCCATTGCGTTATCTGTGCGGGCCCATGTGCCGATCCTTGTCCACTACAGCGTGATGGAAGAGGCAGGCATCGTTCCTGAGCAGGATATGCCGGAAGAGGCTGAAACGCCCGAGCAAGCCGAACCGGCTCCGTTGTCCGAAGAAGGGACCGAGCGTTTGTCCGTCTTTGAAGATTTCCTCGAGAAACTTGAGTTCGATAAACCAGACGATAAACCTGATGACGATGAGGAGTCATCGTCGGATAAACCGAAAAAGCCAAAGAAGAAATGACCGACGCTTACAGCAGCCTACCCCCTGAAAACACCACCGCCCCCACAACGCCCACGGCAGTCCCTCATAGCCGAGAAGCCGAAGAAGCCGTCGTTGGGGCGGTATTCATTAATTCCGAAGTCTATTATGATGTCGCCCAATTCTTGAATGCGGACGATTTTTACATCCACCGACACAAATGGATCTGGGAGGCATTCACCAGTCTGCATGAGCAGCGCATTCCGATTGACCTGTTGACGGTTTCCGATGAACTGGATCGGCGCGGCCAACTGAGCGAAGTGGGCGGACCTGCGTATCTGACGTCACTGGTTAATCAAGTACCCTCATCTCTCAACGCCGAATCATATGGACGCATTGTGGAGGGACATTCCATCCGCCGCAAGATGATCAATGCCGCCAATCAAATTGCTTCAGTTGCCTACAACGAGCGGACCAACGTTGACGATGTGATGGATGAGGCGGAAAAAGCTGTTTTCAACGTCAGCGAACGGCGTCTCAAACATGACCTTCAGCCGATCTCGTCCGTATTGAGCGAATACTACGACCGCATCGATGATCTCGCAAAGCGCCCCGAAGAATTTTATGGCGTGCCGACAGGTTTCATTGACCTCGACAAAATGCTGACAGGCTTGCAGCCCTCCGATCTATTGATCATCGCTGGCCGCCCCGGTCAGGGCAAAACAGGCTTCCTTCTTTCCATTGCAAAGAACGCTGGGTTAACTCACAAAAAACATGTGGCGATCTTCTCACTGGAAATGTCGAATGAGCAGGTTGTGCAGCGTTTGATCGCCCAGGAAACAGGCATTGACTCGCAGCGTTTGCGTACCGGCAAGCTTCATGAGAATGAATGGCCTTTGTTTACACATTCCATCGAAGTATTTGGAGATACACATATCTATCTTGATGACACTCCTGCGATCACGCCCTTACAGTTGCGGACAAAGTGCCGTCGTCTCCATATGGAATTCGGATTGGACCTGGTCATCATAGATTATCTCCAACTCATGGGCGGGGATACGCGCAACGACAACCGTGTGCAGGAAGTCTCTTATATCTCACGAAATTTGAAGATATTGGCTCGTGAGCTAAATGTGCCTGTTCTGGCTGCGGCGCAGTTGTCACGTGCTGTCGAACAACGCTCAGACAAACGACCCGTTCTTTCGGACTTGAGGGAATCTGGATCTTTGGAGCAGGATGCAGATATCGTGATGTTCATTTATCGTCCCGATCAGTACGAGAAAGATACTGTCAAACAAAATGTCGCCGAGATCATTATCGCCAAGCATCGCAATGGTCCGGTGGGAAGTGTAGAATTGGTCTTCCGCAATGAGCTGGCAAAGTTCGAGAACGCCGCGACAAGGATTTTCAGACCAAATGAATAAATGGCATGTCGTTGCGAGAAGCGTAGCGACGAAGCAATCTCCTTATTAACTTGAGATTGCTTCGTCGGGAAGAACACCCTCCTCGCAATGACACTATCCCTTTTATGAAAACATTCAAAGGTTTTACCGACTCAGAATCATTCACCCAACTGCCTGATACATTCTTTCATCAGTTACTGAATCAAATTGATGACGCGGCGGAGTTGAAAGTTACTTTATATCTTCTATGGCGCGTGGAGCACATGGATGGTCCGTTCCGCGCCTTACAGGAATCAGACTTCGACACGAAAGGGTTGAGGCTCGCTGCGGACGAGATCCGCTCGGGGTTAGAAAAAGCTATAGTGCGCGGGAGCCTGTTGAATGTCAAAAAGGATGATGTAGATTACTTCCTATTGAATTCTCCGAGAGGAAGAGCGGTAGTCCAAGCCATAGAAAGTGGAAATTGGAATCCTGAAGTTGCTGGTTCAAATACAGCATTTGAACGTCCCAATATTTTCAGGTTGTATGAGGAAAATATTGGACCGCTCACGCCGTTGATTGCAGATGCGTTGAAAGATGCAGAAGAAACATACTCAGCAGAATGGATCGCTGATACGATTGACCTGGCTGTGAGAAATAACAAGCGCAGTTGGAAATATTGTGAAGCCATTCTGAAACGTTGGAAGGAAGAAGGACGTGGCGAAAAGCAAGATAGACGAGACGCTGAAAAAGATCGCGACAAGTACATCAAAGGCGAATACGCCGATTACATCGAGCACTAGTCTCGGCGACCCCAATTGTCCCTATTGTGGCGGGGTAGGTTATTTACGCTCAGATGTTCCCGTAGGTCATCCCAATTTTGGACGGCTTGAAATTTGCGTTTGCCGACAACGGGATGTGAGCCAGCAGGTACGCGAACATTTATATTCACTGAGTCATCTTGATGAATTGAAAGAGTTAACATTTGAGTCTTTTCATCCGCGTGGACAAATTGGTCTAGGGGAAAAACAAGCCAACTCGCTGGAAATGGCTTTCAACCAGGCGAACCATTACGCGAGAAATTTGAATGGATGGCTTTTGCTGCAAGGCGGATATGGTTGTGGAAAGACCCACCTTGCTGCAGCGATCGCTAACTTCGCCGTTGAAATGGGCGTACCCACTTTATTTTTAACAGTACCGGATCTACTCGACATGTTGCGCTTTTCTTTTGATAGCGAAGACACAACATTCGAAAGCCGCTTCAACGAGATTCGCAACGCATCGCTTCTCATCCTGGATGATTTTGGAACTCAGAATGCAACAGGTTGGGCGCAGGAAAAATTGTTCCAAATCATCAATTACCGGTATATCAATAAGCTTCCACTAGTCATTACGACAAACCTCAGCCTAGATGACGTCGAAGCACGCTTTCGTTCGCGTCTTTCGGACCGGGAACTTGTGACCGATGTTCGAATCAACGCGCCGGATTACCGCCGTCCCCTGGACGATACCGGGCACCCTGAACTTTCTTCCCTGGCCTTGATGGGAAACAAAACCTTTGGCTCTTTTGAAGATCGCACGAGTGAAGGCTTACCACCAGACGGGGTGAAGTCATTACAAAAGGTACTGAAAGCCGCGCATAATTATGCAGAAAGACCAAAAGGATGGTTGGTTTTTATGGGAGGCTACGGCTCTGGTAAAACGCATCTTGCCGCGGCGATCGCAAATTATCGCGCCAGACTTGGTGATCCGCCGCTATTCGTCATGGTTCCTGATCTGCTCGATCATTTGCGAGCAACGTTCAGCCCCAATAGCAATGTCGCGTTTGACCGTCGCTTTGACGAGATTCGCACGGCTCCCCTGCTTGTTCTCGATGATTTGGGCACACAGTCCATGACGCCCTGGGTCAAGGAAAAGTTATATCAGCTTTTCAATTACCGCTACAACGCAGAATTGCCAACGGTCATCACTACCTCTGATTCACTTGACGAGATGGATCCGCGCATCCGTTCACGGCTCTTGGATGGCAAATTGGTCTCGATTTATGCCATGACCCTTCCAGGCTATCATGGTAATCGTGGAAAGAAAAAAAAGTAAACTGAAAACTTCCTTGGATTGCTCATTTCAAGGACTTTTTCTTGCCTTAAATTCAGATAAATTTCATGACAATTGACACCTTTTTTGAGTGACGAATATCTATCAATTTTTTGATAAATATCTTGTCAAACAGCAGATTCGCGAGTAGAATGCCGCTATAAATCAGACTAAGCCCGTCTGATTTTTTATTACACTACTCCAAGAGGTATTCCATGCTCCCAACTTATTTACTGTCCCTGCGCGAGGGACTCGAAGCTGCCCTCATCATTGGTATTCTCCTCGGCGCATTAAGCAAGATTCGCCGCACCGATCTCTCCCCTACTGTGTGGCTGGGTACTCTGAGCGCCATTGGCATCAGTATCCTGACCGCAGTATTGCTCACCACTTTCGGTATGTCGCTCGAAGATCCCGCCGAAGCAATTTTTGAAGGGATTACCATGCTCATTGCTGCGGGCATTCTCACCTGGATGATCTTCTGGATGAGCAAACAGGCCCGTTTTCTCAAGAGCGAACTCGAAGCTGGCGTAAACAAAGCCGTAGCCTCGGCAGGCAAGAGTCCCGTTTTCTGGCTGGCGTTTATCGCCGTCGTACGCGAAGGGATTGAACTGGCGCTCTTTATCACCGCTGCATTCTTTGCTGGCAATCAAGGTGGAATGACGAGCGATATCATTCAAACATTGGTTGGCACCATCCTGGGGGTGGGCACAGCTGCCCTACTCAGTTGGACGCTCTTTGCCACCACCGTCCGGCTTGACCTGCGCCGCTTCTTCCAGGTGACTGGTTTCCTGCTTATTTTGTTCGCGGCTGGCTTAATTGCCCACGGCGTTCATGAGTTCAATGAGGTGGGTTGGATTCCCTCTGTGATCGAGCATGTCTGGAATTTGGATATGGTCATCAATGAGACATCCCTCTTGGGACAATTACTCAAAACATTATTCGGCTACAACAGTTCTCCTTCCCTGACAGAAATGATTGCTTACTTTACTTATCTAGCAGTTGTGATCGTGCTGTGGAGACGAGATACAGCCCCCATCAAAGCGCCGGCAACGTCTCAAGCATAATATGAGTGACAGTCACTTCGCTCCTTATACTTCGCTTTGGAAGTGCTCTGCAACACTTGCGCCGGCACGCAGTGCAGGTGAAGTGACTGTCACTTTTTTAACGAGAACAGGCTTCGCATTCGAAAAGACCCGAAGCCTGTTTTTATTTCATTTCATAACCAAACACTTCTCTAAAAGCAGCAATCACTTCCTTTTTCACATGCTCCATCGATGGTGATTTTGGGAACAAATCTGCAAGCGAAACAATTGGTTCATCCTGCAATCCACAGGCGATGATCCCGTCCCAATAATCCATATCAGGATTTACATTCAAAGCGAAACCATGCCGTGAAACTCCGCGCGCATCCACTTTGACACCGATGGCTGCGATCTTAGCGGGCTTTTTGCGATCTTCCGGCTTACAGCGTGGACACCTCGAATGGACATCCGCTTGGATCCACACACCGGTCAAACCGGACCTTTGCCCCGCCGCGAGCCCGAGGCGCGCCAACGCGACGATCAGCGTTTGCTCCAACTTGCGGACATAACCAACATAATCGGCTTGAGGAATTCGTAAGGAGTCCGAAGCGTCGCCGTGGCGCCATGATGACATCTCCAGACTTCGGTTCTGCAAAGTCGGGAGACTTTGCACTCCCAGCGGCAACAATGGATACCCAACCAACTGACCCGGTCCATGATACGTGACATCCCCTCCCCGATCCACCCAATGGATGGCAATCCCCTTTTCTTTCAATTGAGATTCACCCCACAATAAATTTTCCTGCTTCCCGCGCCGGCCAAATGTGTAAACATGAGGATGTTCAAGCAATAGCAGGGTCGGTCGACGCTTTCCCTCTGAAATTTCTAACGCATATTGATCTTGCAATTTCCACGCGGCTTCATATTCGATCAAGCCAAGATCAAGAACTTCACAATCCATTATTTTTTCGCTTCAAGCCACTTCGCGTGATTTGCCAACCCATCATAGGCCGCATACTGATAGGAATCTGACAAGGTAGGATAGTTATATACAGCACTGATAAACGCGTCGATCGGACCACCCGCCAACATCACGTGAGAGGCAATATGAATTAACTCAGAGGCCTGCTCGCCAATAATGTGCGCGCCGAGGAGTTTTTTATCCGTAGGCGAAAAGATAAGTTTGATCATCCCGCTCATATCACCGATGATCTGTCCACGCGCGTTTTCCTCATAATAAGAGCGCCCAACCAGATAAGCGATGTTCTTTGTCTGACAGTCATCTTCCGTCAAACCAATTCCTGAAATCTCAGGGATTGCATAGACCGCCAATGGCAGAAATGGAGCCAAATGTTCCTTGTAAGGAAGATCGAATGCCTGTACTACTGCAACCCGCGCCTGTTCCATTGAAGTGGAAGCTAATCCTGGGAAGCCAATCACATCACCCACTGCATAAATATTTGGAATATTTGTCCTGTAATTCTCGTCCACAAGGATCAAACCGCGCTCACCTAGTTTTACGCCCACCTGTTCCAAGCCCATTCCCTGCACATTGCTTTGCCTGCCTGCCGCGATCAAAGCGACCTCAAAATCCAATTTGCCGCCTTTTTCCAAGGTCATGTGGACATGATCCTTACGCGGCTCGATCACAGTCATACCATCATTGAAAATAAAATTGAGCCCCAGTTGCGAAAGTTGATTCGTTAACCGTTGGGCAATCTCTGAATCCACAAAAGAAACGATCCGCCCGCGCGGCTCGATCAATGTCACGCGGATACCCAGCGCCGTAAAAATGGACGCGTATTCCGTCCCGATGACTCCTCCACCCACAACCGCCATCGTTTTGGGAATTTTCTTCATATTTAAGATGCTATCAGAATCAAAAATTAAGCCGTCATCAAAAGGAATTTCAGGCGGATGATGTGGAGAAGACCCTGTGGCAATCAGAATGATTTCACCAGAGATTTCTTTCTCGCCTTTTTCGGTATTGATCCGGACCGTATGCTCATCTTTAAGAGAGGCCTCCCCATGAATAAGCATGATCTTCTCATAACGGACATGCTGCGCCATCATCTCCCGTTCTTTTTCCACAACGGTCCGCTCGCGGTACATAAAGTCTTTAATCGTCAAATTCTCTTTGAGAGAATAATCGATTCCATACAAGCCACGCTGCTGCAGGCCTGAAAAATACAAAGCAGACTCGCGCAGCGTTTTCGATGGGACTGTACCCGTATTGATTCCCGCGCCGCCAAGATACGGCTCGCGCTCGATCAACGCGACCCGCTTCCCATATTGAGCAGCTTTCGCGGCACCTGTATCCCCCGCGGGTCCCGCACCGATGACGATCAGATCATAATCTTCTGTCAAATCCGTTTATCCAAACACTCTTCGAAAGAGATCAGATTCTAGTAAATTATTCGGATCGCATCTCTTCTTAAATTCTTTGAATTTTGCTATTGTTGCTTCACCCAAAAATGCTCCTGCAGTTTCCGCAGATGTCTCGCTGTTCTTGGCAAAATAGAACCGTCCACCTGCATTCAGCACAATGCGATCGAAGTCCTTCAGCATTTTGCTTAACGTAGTACGGTTTCCATCTGTCACTTTGAAATCCAGCGCCAGGGAGAAGCCCTCCACGGCATGGGTCAACAGGAATTTGTCGGGGCGATGACGTTTGGTCACACCCAAATAGGAAGGCATGCCGCGCTTGAGAGATAGAGTCAACATCTCACGCCAGGCATCCTCGGCGGTCTCCTTGGGCAGGAAGGATTGATACTGGATCAGCCCACCGCGGCCGTATGACAATTCCCAGTTTGGAACATAATCGAGCAGGAAATGAAAAGCCGCATGAGACTGACGGAACGTGTGTGTGCGGAGCGAGGCAATATACTTCGCTGTATTCACTCCCCACCAGCCCAAGTTATTCACGAATGGGATCATAAACAGATACAAAATGGACTTGGGGAATACGCCAAAGATGCGCGGCGGCAGAATCTGATTATTCAACTGCATGGTCTTTTGCGGGTTCGGGTCTTCATTGCCATGCAAATAATTGGCAGCATGGATCTGACCGCGGCCCAGGCTCTTTCCGCCAGTCATCGTATCCATCCAACCGACAGTGTAATCATGGTTGGGCGCTTTATCCAACAGGAAGGAAAGATGTTCGCGAAGATCATGGACGGGCCAGGCATGCACTTCCAACAGCCCGGATTCAATGTGCTTCATCTGCAAGGTAATCGATGTAAAGACACCCAGCATGCCAAGTCCACTGATCATGCTATAGAAAAGGTCAGCATTCTTCTTGGGCGTGCAGGTGATCTCCGCACCTGTCGGTAGAAGAGCGGTGAATTCAACCACGTGTTCACCGATGGGGCCCATCTTGAAATTATTTTTGCCGTGGATGTTTGCAGCGAGACAACCGCCCAAAGTCGTCTTCATCGTACCTGAAACGACGGGAGGCCACCAGCCATTCGGCTCGACGCACTGCCATAATTGCTCAAGCGTGACGCCCGGCTCGCACTTCACCATACCGGAGGCCGGATCCCATTCGAAGATCTGATTCATCGCTGACATATCCAGCGTGATGCCGCCCCCGTTCAACGACGCGTCGTTATAACTTCTCCCTGCGCCGCGGGCTGTGACCGTTAACCCTGATTCCCTTGCAAGGCGAAAGACCTCTTTAATCTCTTGGACAGAGGTAGGACGGAAACGATAGGAAGGTGCCCGTAAAGAGTGACCGAAGTTTTCAAATTGGGTGAAGTTTTTTAGAGAGAGAGAGATGTTTGCTTCCATGTGATTGAACCTCTATCCGATAGCAAGCTATCGGACTCCATAGCTAGAATGATAACCTTCTGAAAATGAATGATGGCGTATGCCGAATGGCAAGCATGATCCAACGCCAGAGGGAGGGTGTGTAAATTACCTGCTTGCGTTTCTGCATCGCATTCCAAATATCCTCGACCGCTTTTTCAGGCGCGATCGTGAATGGCGTCGGTCCCTGTGCAGCCTTTAGCATTTCCGTTTGCACAAAACCAGGTTTGACCGTTAGCACGTTGACACCATGACGTGTGAGGCGATTCCGTAGGGCTTCGAGATACGTCGTCAGTCCAGCCTTCGAGGTATTGTAGCCGGGGTTGCCGACGCGCCCACGATCTCCAGCCACAGAAGAGATGCCAACGATCTGCCCGGCTTTTGCAGATTGAAACATCTCAGCGACTGGATTCAACCAAGCCATCGCACCGATGAGATTGACCTCGATCATCTTGCGGTCATTCTCAAAGTTATACTTATCGATGCCACCGGGTGGATAATTTACACCGGCAACGAAGACAACCAGATCCAACCCGCCAAGATCAGCCACAATTTTACGAAGAAGCCCTGGCACTTTTTCGTATTCGGTCACATCGTGGACATAAGCTCGACCACGCAACTCTTTGGAGGTTTGATTGATCTCGTTGCAGAGCGATTCCAGCTTATCTTTACTCCGCGCCAGCAAGGCAAGTGTATAACCTGCCCTGGCAAGACGGCGCGCCAGCGCCGCGCCGATTCCATCAGAAGCGCCAATAATGATCCCGCGTCGGCGTGGATTTAATGGTGTTGCGGCAGCAGGCTTGGGGTAGTTTGACACTTTGTCCTCCAATTACGGGCGAATGGATTCTAACATATCCGCTCCCCTATCTAATCTGTTATCTCTGTTATTATTGAAAGGTTGTATAATTCTTGAAGCTTAAGGGTGCAACGCGAGGTATCAATCATCCTACGTGACTCGTTATAATCCTACTTATACGTCAGACACGATAGGACAAAAGAGCCAATTAAAGTTTTGTCAAATCATGATTAAATGCCCCCCTAAACGACATCAAGCATGGGCGATCACAGACTGAAAATCCTGACCGAGGCACGCAATATCCTGGAAAAAGAGGGGGGATCCCAGAGCGAGAAAGAATCTCTTCTTAAATTGCTTGATATTCTGACTGCCTCGTTGGAAAAATTTTTCCCTGAAAATAACAATACCGTTGAAAATGTTGCTCGCGAGTTGATCAATAATCGCTCGTTACTAGCCATGCTCAAGCAGCAGACCGATGAACTGGACGCGCTCAAGAAGTTGAGCATCAATCTCACCTCCAGCCTTGACCTGCCGGATGTTCTGGATGCGGTCGTGTCCGAAGCAATGCGTCTGATCGAGAACGCGCGCGATGTCAACATCTTTCTGTATAAGAATCACAAACTTTCCTTCGGCGCCGCCTTGGATGCAGATGGGACACGCAACCGGCCCTGGTCAAAACCCAGGTCGAACGGTCTCACCAATACTGTGGCACGTGAAGGTGAAATGATCATCGTTGAAAACATGCAGAATCATCCCATGTTTCAAAATGTGCCCAACCATTGGGTTGGGTCAATTATCGGCATTCCTCTCAAAGTAGGAGAGACAGTTATGGGCGTGATGAACCTTTCGCGCTCCACCATCGGAGGCTTTTCCGCCTCGGAACTTCGATTGCTGAGCCTGCTTTCAGACCAGGCGGCTGTCGCGATCTCAAACGCCAGCCTTCATCAAATGATCAGTAGGCAAGCGTACAGCGACACATTAACCGGGCTTCCCAATCGTCGCGCCTTGGATGAACGGCTGGAAGAGGAAGTTTCCTCTGCGCGCCGAAATAACTATTCCTTCGCTGTCATTATGATGGACCTGGATGGATTCAAATTAGTGAATGACACCTATGGACACTCGGTGGGCGATGACGTCTTGCGGCTGGTCTTTAATCAAATGGCGCGCGGAGTCCGCACTACCGACTTTCTTGCACGTTATGGCGGCGACGAGTTGACACTGATTCTGAGCCAGACCGAAATGTCTTCTGCCCTGATCGTCGCTGAAAAAATTACCGAAGGAATGAGAAAGCTTAAGTATAAACTGCCAGATGGCAAACGGCTCAAACTTGGCATCTCAGGTGGGATTGCCCTATTCCCGGTCCACGCACGCAGCGGACCAGACCTTCTGCGGGCTGCGGATGCCGCACTCTATCACGCTAAGAAATTTCAGCGCGGAACCTTCGAAATCGCACGCGGGATTACCGGTCCGCTGGCAACTCATCAGATGGGACGACAATAAAGCATCTGATTGATTTTGCAGGGGTTATAATTTCTGAAAATCAAATAAGCCTTGCGAAGGTTTGGATGGAAGAGATTCACCTGTGAGCAAAACCTTCGCAAGGCTTCTTATAAAATCCACTTTCAAGAGAGACATCATGCCTCGCAAAGTCAAAATTATCCTGAACCCTATGGCAGATATGGGAAACGCATGGCGCGTGGCACGTGACCTGCGTTCGATCACAGAACAACACGGTGGCGTAGACTGGAGTGGGACAGTCTATCCAGGTCATGCGATTCAACTGGCGCAACAGGCAGGAGAACAAGGCTATGACATGGTCATTGCCATGGGCGGCGATGGAACAGTTCATGAAGTCATTAATGGATTGATGAAAGTCCCTGAAGAGAAACGGCCGATTTTAGGTATTGTCCCGGTCGGTTCAGGCAACGACTTTGCACACGGGATCAATGTCTCTCGAACCCCGACGGAGGCGCTCACTCACGCATTAGATGGCGAAGCATCCACAGTTGATCTCGGCTTGATGACCGATGAGCATGGGCGGAAAGAGTATTTTGATAACACATTGGGCATTGGTTTTGGCGCAGTCGTAACCATTCGCTCACACAAGCTTCCTGTTTTGCGTGGCTTTCTCATGTATCTCACTGCTGTCATCCAAACCATTATTTTGGATCACAATCCGATGGCCATGCAAATCGAAACGGATGATCAAAAATGGCAGCAGAGCGTCATCTATCTCGTCATATGTAATGGTCCGCGTGAGGGTGGTGGTTTCCTCATTGCACCTGAGGCAAAAATCGACGATGGGCTTTTCCACTATGCGATGATCACGAACGTGAGCCGTGCCATGATGTTCCGCATCGTGCCGGAGGTGATGAAGGGTACGCACGGTCGATTCAAGCAGGTTCGCATGGGCACGTGCAAAAAGTTCACACTTTCGGCAGATCGCCCGCTTTACATCCACGCGGATGGAGAGGTCTTCACGGGTCCAGGAACCGACCTCCGCAAAGTCAGCTTTGAAATATTGCCAAGTGCCCTCAAAGTGGTGCGCGGGTAAATCGGTTATAAGTAGACACGTAAACAGGTAGACAGGTACAATACATGTGTACCTGTCTACCTGTTTTCTTTTATACTTCACCCATGCCTGATTTATTTCACTCTCTCCTCAAACAAGATATCGGACACCTCCGTATCATCGCAGAATTATGGGGGCTTGAATTGGATGCTACAGACAGCGACGCGGCGTTAGAGGAACTGTCTGATTCTTTGCTCAAACCGGGCTTGCTGGCCGAGTTAATTGACGCTCTCTCCCCGGAAGCGAATTCTGCCATCAACGCCCTTGTCAGTTCGGGTGGACGAATCCCCTGGCCCATGTTTACGCGCAAATATGGTGACATCCGCGAGGCCGGCGCAGGGAAACGCGATCGGGAAAAGTTATACCTTCAACCTGCATCGGCGACCGAAATCCTGTTCTATCGGGGTCTTCTGGCACGAGCATTTTTTGATACGAAAAAGGGACCGCAGGAGTTTGCTTATATTCCCGATGACCTACTAAGCCTGATCAGTCATGCACGTAGCCTAACAGATGATGCCAGTGATAATGCGGAAAAAGATGAGGCAGACCCAGATGACTCACCTGTTGCCCCATTAGGTCGCGCTGCCTCTCCTGCTGAAAAAGGACAGGAAATTCTCGCAAACGACTCCATCTTGGATGATGCAACGACGATGCTCGCAGCGTTACGCTTAAGCAACGAACTTCCTGAAACAAAGATACCAGCGAATGTCTTGCAAGCCTTGCTTCAATCGGCACACTTAATTAGAGAAGGTACGCCACAACCAGAACCTGTAAAGGCTTTTCTTGAGGCACCGCGCCCTGAGGCGCTGGTATTCCTCCAAAATGCATGGATCCAAAGCAAAACGTTCAACGAGTTGCGCCTCATGCCGAGAATCATTTGTGAAGGCGAGTGGAAAAATGAGCCGCAGGAAACGCGTGAATTTTTATTGAATTTACTGGATGCCATCCCCGAAGGGAAATGGTGGAGCCTCAATGCGTTCATTCGCGACATAAAGCAAAAATATGCAGACTTCCAACGACCCGCTGGCGATTACGACTCGTGGTTTATCAAAAGGGAATCTGACGGACAATACCTGCGCGGCTTCTCATCCTGGGATCAGGTGGATGGCATGCTCATTAAATTCTTTATTACAAATATTTTGTACTGGCTTGGGCAGGTTGATCTATGCATTGCTGAAGGTGCAATGGAGCCAACTTCATTCCGCGTTCTAAATTCACAATCTCACCTCACTAGCAAAGAGGATAAAAAAATAAATATCTCCTCACAAGGATTGATCTCTGTGCCTCGTCTCGCGCCGCGCGCAGTGCGTTATCAAGTTTCGAGGTTCTGCGAATGGGATGAACCCAAGGATGGCATTTATCGTTACCGGGTTTCGACAAATTCTCTGACGAAAGCCAAGGAACAGGGGCTGAAGATCGAGCATCTGCTTGGGTTGTTGACAAAACACTCGGAGGCAGGAATTCCACCTACACTGATCAAAGCCCTCAAACGCTGGGAGGTTAATGGGACCGAGGCGCGAGTGCAGACTCAGGTTATCTTGAAGGTGAGTAGGCCTGAGGTTCTCGAAGAGATGCGTAGATCAAAAGCAGCAAAATTTCTGGGGGAAGTATTAAGTCCAACGATGGTGATTGTTAAAAGCGGAGCGATCCAAAAAGTGATGGAAGCTCTGACAGAGCTGGGCCTGTTAACCGAAGTGATCGCAGACTAGCCACCCAAAGCCATCAGCACTGTTTTATTTACGTCAAGCGACTTGCCGCGTTCAAGTTCCACTTCGATATCATCTGACCGTACCTTCTTTAGATCTTCGAGGACAAGGTGAATATCGCGGTGGGTATCACTGTTGGTTTCAGGATGATTCATACACATTCCCAGAATTTGGAGGGCAGATTTGCGTTGGCCTTCCGCCGCGAGAATATTTGCGTAACCCACAAGCGAAAATAAGACCCATGAGATGGAATCATTTTCAATATTGAGTTGCAGGGCCTCACGCAATGAAACGTATGCCTCGCGGATCTCGCCTAAACCCACTTGCGAATAAACAAGATTAATGAGCATGATAGGTAAGTTATAACGATTGCCCAATTCGCGCGCCAGTTTGATGCCTTCCAGTGTATACGGTTTGGCCTCGGCATACTTTCTTTGAACACGAATGAGTTCACTTAGATTGTTATACGTCCGCGCGAACCCATAACGGTCACCAGCGTTTTTACAAATTTCGATCGCCTGAAGATGGTAATCATGTGCCTGTTCGAATTGATGATTATTGACGCTGATCATCGCCAGCATGTTCAAGGAAAATGCCTGTGCAACCGCATCTCCTGTTTGCTTCGCAAATTCATAACTCTCTTCGCCATATTTTTGCGCGTCGGCATATCTGCCCTGATAGTGACTGATATATCCGAGATGAGCAAGAGTGTACGCAATTACATCAATATCGTTCAATTCCTGCGCGATGAGAAGACTATTCTGCAAATTGATTTCCGCCTGATCAAACCTGCCCTGTTCCAATCCTATACGGCCGAGACGCGCCAACGCCTTGGATTCAAGCCCTCGGTCGGAGATGGTGCGCGCCAGCGCGATACACTCCTCAAAACGTGCCGTGGCAGTAGCATGGTCGGTGAGCCAGAGTTGTGCCATACCAATGGTGAGCAAGAGACGGGCGCGCATCGCTGGGTTGGTGTATTCCGAGGAGGCCAGGATGGCTAAAGCGCGTTCAGAGGCGGAAAGCGCATCGCGGTAGGTACTGAGGCGCATGGACTGCTCGGCGGCACGTTCAAGGAATTCAACGGCGTGCACAGTATCGCCTGCAAGTTCATAATGTTGCGCAATCAAGCCAAGATATTCATCGATCCGCTCATCACTTTGCTGAATGAGCCAATCGGCCGCCATGCGATGATACAGTTTACGCTTGGCTTTCAACACGCGCTCATACGTAACCTCGCGCAAAATCGCATGCTTAAAGATGAATTCCTGCGTGCTGGCAAAGGCGGATGGTTGGTGGGAGAAGACCAGTTCCTTATTGCTCAGAGCGCTCAAGGCAGAGCGGACCTCCTCGCCACCTGTGAGCGCCTGCGCGGCTTCTGAGCCGTGTATTGCTGCGACAGCCGCATCCCAAAATGTGCGGCCGATCACCGCGGCGCGTTCAAGGACTTCGCTCTCCATCGAGGGGAGGCGGTCAAGGCGGGCCTGTAGAACACCCGTCAGCGTAGCAGGGACTCGCAATTGCGTCACACTGTGCGGTACGATCTGCCAAAGTTCCTCGCCTTTCACGATGACACCGTCTTCGATTAACACTTTTACCAACTCTTCCAAATAAAACGGATTGCCCTCCGCGTTTTTGGCAACTGTCTCCACAAGGTCTCGAGGCAGGTCAGGTACATTTTGTAAAATTTCACGCACCAATTCACGGCTTGCATTGAGATCAAGGCTATTGATCGTGAGAACGGTACAAAGCGGGAAATTGCTTCCCCAGGTTGGATGTGATTCATCCAGGCTGGGACGCGCTGTGCACAAAATAAATATCGGTAAACTGGTTTCTAATTTTGCCAGATCTTCGATCAACTCGAGAGAGCCATTATCTGCCCAGTGGATATCATCCAGCAAAAGAACTACCGGTGAATCCAGCGTAAGTTCTGTAAAGAACTGCACGATATGGTTGAAGGAACGATCTCGGATCTGGCGCGCATCGTTTCGAATGCCGTGCACAAAGATGCTTTCAGAAAAATCAAAGCCAAGCAATTCACCAATGAATGCAGTCCGTTCTTCGCTTCCAACGCTGGTCATTGCGGCCATGCCGCTCATTAACTTCCCACGCGCCTCGGCTTGGGAGTCGCTATCTCGAATCTGAAAACGCTCGCTAAACACATCACGCAATAAACTGTAGGGCAGACTCATGGTCTCTTCATCTGCACGGCCTTTGAACAAATAAAAATCGCTGGGACGTGAATCCATCCACGTTTCAAATTCGTAAATGAGACGACTCTTTCCCAAACCCGCCTCCCCCTTGACGACAACGACTGTTACATGACAACTAGTCACACTCTGTTCGAACGCAGATTGTATGGCCTTGAATTCCTCTTCGCGCCCGACCATTCGGGTTGTTACACCTTCAACTCCTCTTCTGCCGGTCCGAAATGCGCGCGGCCTCACTCGCTGGACAACGTATGTTTGCAGCGGTCCGGTCTTACCCCTCAGTGTGAGCAGTGTTTGCTTTTGGATATCAAAGACGCCGCGTACTAGTTCATAAGTGTCACGCGAAATGAGGATATCACCCCCATGTGCAGAATTGACCAGGCGACTGGCTGTATTGACCGTATCACCCATTGCCGTAAATTCGCCCTGTGTGCCAACTGCGCTCAGCAAAACCTGACCACTATTAATCCCCACCTTCAAGCCGATGGGAAGTGAACCTACCTCTTTTTTGAATGTTTCCTGTATTTTGAGCGCCGCACGGACAGCGCGTTCTGCATCGTCTTCGCGCGCGGTTTCTATTCCCCAGAGCGCCATGACCGCGTCGCCAATATGTTTGTCGATATACCCGCCATATTCCTGAATAACCCGGTCTGCCCGTTTCCACAGATAGTTGACGAGGTTCGTCACATCCTCCGCATCCATGTGTTCAGAGAATGCAGTAAAGCCCGAGACGTCTGCGAATAAAACGGTCACCTGTTTTCGGCGCGCCTGATTGGCTGCATCCTGCTGGGTAGCCTGTCTTTCCAGGTCATTCAATTGGTCACGCAAAACAGTCAGCGTTGTCTCCGCCACGGAATCCCCCAAGACCGAACGCATACGCTCCTGCACTTCAATGGCTTCTTTGAGATCGGCAATTTGCTTATGCAGGGGTTTGGCACTCATGGAATGACCAGATTATAAATTGAATTTTTGCAATCTTCACTTTTTTAACCAACTCTAATGTAGTCCTTGGTCGTGCCATGGTTTCTCTTGCCTTTAATGATAACGCCTGTTTTAGCGCTCGTCTCATAAATGGCCAATTTCTGAAGTGATTTGTAGTATAAAATTCAAGCTTTCGTTTGGATGCACATCTGAAGCATACGTGCGGTACTCTGTAATCATCCGCTCGGAAGAATGGATCTGTTCTCAAAAGGAGTCGATATGGTCGATCTGACAGGGAAGGTTGCAGTGGTGACCGGGGCAAGCCGTGGCGTTGGTAAAGGCGTAGCACTCGGATTAGGAGAAGCAGGTGCAACGGTTTATGTTACCGGGCGGACGATCAAAGATAAAACGGACACGGAAAAATTAGGCGGAACCGTTTTTGAAACCGCAGAAGCCGTGACAGCAATGGGAGGCAAAGGCATTGCGATTCCATGTGACCATCGGTATGACGCACAGGTGGAAAAACTATTCCAGCGTGTGGAACAAGAGAGCCAACGATTGGATGTTTTGGTTAACAATGCCTGGGGTGGATATGAACAAATGGAGCACGATGGTGATTTTACATGGTTTAAGCCCTTTTGGTCGCAACCACTCTGGCGTTGGGATGCGATGTTCCAGGGTGGCGTACGCGCCGCGTATGTGGCAAGTGCCTTTGCCGCAAGAATGATGGTCGAGCAAAAGAGTGGGTTGATCGTGAATATTTCGTATTGGGCCGCGCAAAAATATATGAGCAATGTATCGTATGGAGCTGCCAAAGCTGCGGTGGACAAAATGTCTGCGGACATGGCACACGAAGCCGAAAAGTTCAATATAGCCGTGATTTCACTTTATCCGGGGTTGGTACGGACGGAGCATGTCCTACGTGATGCACAATACTTTGACATGAGCAATTCAGAGTCGCCACAATTTACTGGTCGGGTCATCGCTGCGTTAGCAAACGACGCAAACATCATGAACAAAACAGGTCAGGTGTTAGTAGTAGCGGCGCTGGCAGAGGAATATGGCATCCATGATATTGACGGGAAACAGCCAAGACCGCTGACGCTAAAAGATTTATAGAACATAGCGACTGTCACTAGCAAGTTGTGACAGTCGCTTTTTATAGAGTGGCTATAATAAAATAAATACTGCGGTGGTTTCGATACGTGGCGCTGGTAGCGCCACACTCAACCAGCGGAGTAACAAAACACAGGAGTGCTCATGTCTAAACTCGATTGGCTTACACAGGAAATTGACGGCTTGAAAGAACAAGGCTTGTATAACCGCATCCGCACGATCGGCTCGGCACAGGGTGCCTGGCTGACCGTGGACGGAAAGAATGTGCTCAACTTCTGCTCGAATAACTATCTCGGACTGGCAAACCATCCAAGGATCGTTGAAGCCGCCAAAGAAGCGACCAAAAAATATGGTGTGGGTCCTGCTGCGGTACGCTCTATCGCGGGAACAATGGACTTGCATGTTCAACTCGAACAGCGGCTCGCCAAATTCAAAGGCGCGCAAGACGTCATTACCTTCCAATCAGGTTTTACCGCCAATCTTGGAACCATCTCAGCCTTGGTTGGCAAGGAAGATGTGATTTTCTCCGACCGGCTCAATCATGCCTCTATTATTGATGGATGTCGCCTCTCGGGCGCGAAGATCATCCCTTATGAACATAATGACCCGAGCGCACTGGAAGATGCGATCAAGGACAACGCGTCGTCCTTCCGCCGGGCGTTGATCGTCACGGACGGTGTTTTCAGCATGGACGGCGATATCGCTCCCCTCCCTGATCTCTATGAGGTCGCCAAGAAATATGACATTCTCTTCATGGTAGACGACGCACATGGCGAAGGTGTGCTCGGCAAAGGTGGACGCGGCATCGTGGATCACTT
>DASWEH010000255.1:0-4008 GCA_036394895.1 Anaerolineales bacterium | reverse complement strand
GGGCATAGACCATTCCCTGACGTTGCAAATTTTTTAAATAGGGTTCCCACTCATCCTGAAAAATGGCATTCTTTTGGATTTCGCGATTTCTGGCTTGTTCTTCTGGCGTGGGTTGTGCCGCTGTGTTTTGCAGAATGAATCTAAATTCCGGGTGCTGGGTTGCCATCTCGATCAATTGTACGTTGATCTCCTCCCGGTACTTCTCGTATAGATTCCAGTAATCCCGTAAGCCTTGTTTTTCCTCACGAGTAAAATGGGGAGAGGGGATATTTGGCAATGAAGCATTCATTTGCTATCCCTTTTCAAATCTTGACAAAGGTCCATTCGTTACGGGTATGAAAGCTCGCAGTATTTTTCAAATATTCGATCTTAAGCAAGGTGTTGGGAATTCCTTATCGATCCACATCTCTCAAAGAGCCCTGTTGGTTTTGTAACAAACTGTAGTGATTTGACCTGCCTCATGAAGCTGTCGAGATGCTAAAATGGATGGTTTGATGAGAAAAGAGCGAATAATAACTAGATAAAACTTATCCAATTTACTATACAACTATCCCTTAGAAAAATCAAGGGTAACTCGAGAGAGTGCACTGCACGCGCAGCGCATCTAGTAATGTTTCTCGATTCCCCCGAATCCGTATTGTTTGTTTTTCTCTGTCATTTTGATGAAATAGCGCAAACGTTTTTTGAACTCTTCCGGTCTTTTGCGGGCGCCTTCGATAAACCCGATCCGAATCCGCTTGTAGGCCCGGGAAAACTTCTGAAAGTGCCTCCAAGCTTCCTTATTCGCTTTGAGCTCCTTCAGGATATCCTCGGGTATTTCAAAATTCTCTTCTAAAATATCTCCCAGAGTTTCACGCACCTCTTTGATCACCTTGCGCTGTTTGACCAGTTTTCTCAACCGTTCCTTATTGGCTGGCGAATACGGACTTTTCAGCTTCCGAGGTGAAAAGCGTTGGGCGGTCCGCTCTTCATCCAACGATTTGAAGGTGCTATCAATCCAGCCGAAGCAAAGCGCTTCTTCCACCGCGTCGTTATACGTGATGCGCGGCTTGCCTGTCTCTTTTTTGTAATAGACCAGCCAGATGTCTTTTTCGGTCTTGTAATGATCACGCAGCCACTTGCGCCAGTCCTTGCGGTTTGTTACGTGTAACGTATTTGTCACTTCCATTGGGATGAGCTTCCGGTCACTCCGGACGATAGGGTGCTTGCGTTTCAATATCGCCCACATACTCTGGCAGGTTTTCGTGCCCGAGCATCTGACGAATCGCCTGGATCTCGCCAATATGATACCAATAGTGATAGGTGACGCGCCGCAGCGCCGAGCCAATCGTCTGCCCAACAGGTTTTCCGTCGAGCAGCAAATCCTTTTGGAGGGTCTCGGTCGTTAATGAATCAAGAAAAGGATCGGCAGCTTTCGTCACTGTATGCCACGTTTCAAACATTTCCCGAAATGATGGAGTATTCATGGAGGCACCATAGGCAAAGAGTTCATTCAGCCTCGGGAAGAGGAGAATGTTCTGCGGTCTGGTCAGCCACGTCCGCTGTTCGTGCCAGGCGAGATGTCCCACTGTCCAACTTATGCAATTCATCTGTCCAAAATGACACGCGCCATCTTCCTCAGAAACGCCTTCGAGGCCGCGCAGCCATTCGCTGCGTGTGAAACGGAACTGGTCAACGAGTGGATGTGGCATGATCTTCTCCTAAACTTTTTTGAATGGTTGCTACGCGCTGAGCGGACTGGCGCTCTAGCGCCGCGTGTTCTTCGGCACGCAGTCGAAGCGTTGATACAAAGATGTCCTTCGACTACGCTTCGCTCCGCTCAGGACGAAAAAATAATTACTTATTTGACAAACTGGTACGGATGTTCTAATTATACATCTGTCTCGTTATGAGAGCTTTTTACGCCTCACTTCCAAAACGGTGATCTTCGTCGAATGGTTGAATGGAGAAGGATCGGTGATGGGCGTGCCGATGCACGTTTCAGGATAACCCGTGAAATCCTCCGGGATGGGGATCAATTCCTTGATCCTCAAATATCCATCCTTGCAAAGTTCTTGCATCGTCTGCATGTACTCTTTTCCGCTCACGTATAACGCATTATTGATCGCGATCAGCGTTCCATCATCATTGATCAGTGGACGGACCTTGTTGATGAGCCGCGCACTTTCATTGACCTGATCTACTTTGCCTTTGGCCGTTGTGGAAAAGAACGGGGGATCAATGATGACGCAATCAAACGTCTCGTTTGTACGTTTGAATTTGCTCACCAATGTGAAAAAATCCGCAGCGATGAAATCCTGTTTGCAGATGGGGAAGCCATTCAATGTGTAAGACGTTCTGGCAACATTGAGAAATTGACGGTTGAGGTCATGTTGCACGACATGCTTTGCTCCGCCTGCCAAGGCCGCAACTCCCAAACTGCCGGTGTACGCAAAGGTGTTCAGAACCGTCTTCCCGCGTATGTTTTCAATAAGCCACTCTCGCAAATTGCGCGTGTCGAGATAAAAACTTGTGTCGCGGTGCATGGTCAAGTCAATGGAATACCAGATGCCGTGTTCTTTGATTTTGGTATCGGGTTTTTCACCGAATATCAAATGCCCACGCTTTTCTTCGGGTGTTGTGGCATTTCGTGTCTTTACAATTCCAGCGCGTAGCCAAACTAATTTGTCTTGTAGGAATTGACTGGCTCCTTCAACGAGGGCGTTGCCGTGTGCGGGATCATCGGCATAATTGTGGATTACAAGCGTGGAAGCATATAAATCAATGGCAAGACTCCGCTCTCCCTCGGTAAACCCATTAAAGAGACGAAACGCGGATTCATGCCGCACATCGAATAATGAGGCGCGTGCTTCAATTGCTTTTTCGAGCAAGGAAATAATCGAATTCGAGGTCACTGTTCGATGTATTTCTTCAACCACTTAGAAATCACCTCAAGCGAATCCATGCTCACAGTATGTCCCATTTGGAATTCTTGATAAGTGAGGTCAACTCCTAGTTTCTGCAATCGGTCGCGGCTGAGGCGTGCCCACTCGATGGGAAGCATCGTGTCTTGTTCACCGTGCGTGAGAATGAAAGGCTTGTTCTTTACACCGCTTTCATCGATTTCCAAATTTATCTGACTGGGAATGTAACCCGATTGGGCGATGACGCCAGCAACGCGAGCGGGCTGGGTCAAGGCATAACACATCGAAAGAAGACTGCCCTGACTGAACCCAAGCAGAAACAATTTTTGAGGGTCGATTGGATAGGCAGGAAGAAGTTCGTCAATGAAATGATCGATCGTTTCGAGGGCGGAAGCAACTTGTTCAGGGTCGGGTCTGCCAATGACTTTCACTCGATACCATTCATAAGAATTTGGTCCCAGTGTGAGAGGAGCGCGCGGGCTGATCCAGAGAAGACTCTCTGGAAGATGAGGAGCGAGCCCAATCAGATCATGTTCATTGCTGCCGCGTCCGTGCAGAGCAAGGATCGTTGGATAATAGGTCTCTGACTCCTGGCTTCTAACTGAAGTTGGAAATTGGACCAGATGATGTAATGATAATTGTTTAGCTTCCATGTTTTGCCTGACTTGCTGAGAAGGTTGAAGTGGAGAGGAGGCTTTTTATCGCGGAAACGGTCGCCGGCTGCGTGAGAAACGGTTATCATCCGATTTTGGGGCAAGTTTCATCAGCAAATCCTCTCGAGCTGTAACCTTTGTGATTTGCGACTCAAGGCAATATGACGTAAGAATTTGAATAGTTGGGTGTCCAGAATTTAAGACCAATTTCATCCATTAAGGATGAATGAGAATTTTACCTTTGCATTGTACCCTTAACTCTTTTAAGGTACACTCTTTTGAAATCGTTCAGAGCAACTTATGAGGTGACATATGTCCGCGACTGAATTATCTCCGCAGGGCAGCGATGCGAAACTTATGCCAATCCACGATGAAGGGTCAAAAAAGGCTCGTATGGCTTCTATGGCAAGAGCCTCCACAGACCTTTATGGCGCAATCGGCTGGATGCTCGG
>DASWEH010000254.1:0-2432 GCA_036394895.1 Anaerolineales bacterium | reverse complement strand
GGACGAATGAACTGGACTGGGCAAAACCCATATTCGCTCACGCAATGGCTAGCCGGGCATTATCAATATGGGGTGAACTGGATTCCAGATCAGATTTTTCCGTATCCAATCCCATTATCCATCTTTATGGCACCCATCGGGATATTACCCATTCGGGAAGCCTTTGTTCTCTGGATGTATTTCTCCGAACTTGCCATCATAATATCAATCTTATTGATAATGTCATCGTCCGATATCATTGTTACAAAACATTTTTTTATTCCTGTTTTGGTTGGCGCTTTTCTCTTTCGTCCCGTCCTTTTGACATTGGGTAATGGACAATTAAGCGCATTTATTTTACTGAACCTGACCTTGATTGTATGGCTCTGGAAACAACAGAAATGGTGGCAGGGCAGTTGTCTTCTTGCACTGCTGTGGCTTAAGCCTACGGTAGGTGGACCAATTATTGCGTTATTGTGTCTCTACCTCTGGAAGCAAGGGCATAGAAAATCTTTAGCGGGATTTTTCCTCTCTAGTGGTCTTCTTGCGGCTCTTGGATTTATTCAGGATCGAGACTGGATATTTGATTTTTTAGCATCTGGACAGCGAAAGTTATCTGAAACATTTGGAATCTCTCCATCCTATTGGGGAATGGCAAGCGCGATGTGTAATCGGGAGACTTCCTGCTTGCTCATCGTCGGAGGATTGCTAAGCTTGCTGTCAATCGTGATCATTGGATACGTCATCTGGCGCCATTCCCCCACCCTTTCTCCAGCCTTGATCATAAGCGGAATTATTCCCGTAGCGCTTCTGCTGACCCCGTATGGATGGGCGTACGATCATATATTGTTGATCATCCCCATCACCGCGATCATCTCAAAAATGGTGGACTTGCGTTTTTCATTTCTGTCAACAAGCGTAGTATTTATTTTCTTTAGTATTTTGTCATGGCTACTTCTTGGTCTCGCTTTTGTCCTTGGTCACGACTCGTGGAGCGCGATCGTTCCGATCATTTGTCTAACATTGATCTTGGCGATAATCTATCAGGATTGGAGAGAACCTATCAGACAACAATTTCTCTCAAGAAATTAAAAACGTATCATAGGTTTTCAAATTGGAACCTCTTTCAACTTTGCGGTGTATAGGAAATGAAATCTAGGTGACACCATGCAAAGACTGTATCCCTTATTTTTAGTCCTTATCATGGCATCGCTTTTGGCTAGGTGCGCTCCCAAAGCGGCTATTCAACCGGAAAACATCAAGGCACTTGAAAATCCCACGTCGACAAGCTTGCCTGAAAAGCCACCCCTAATCGAGACTGCAACATCCGAAGTTGTGCAGCATGACCCTCCCGCGAGTTGTCCAATCACCGTTCCTCAGAATCCACCTTTCGTTCCGCCTGCCCCTTATGACTCGATGAGCTTCGAAGGCGAGTTCTGGTATGGTTCCAATTCACTTTGGACAGCTGTCCGCCAAAATGGTATTTGGGAGGCCTTGCCGCACAACCCAGAAGGTTATACACAGAAGGTGTTCTGGTGGCGGGATGGATATGTCTCGACCGAAGAGCCTGAACCCGCGCTGACGGTGACAGGCGAACGGTTGGATGCTGTTGCGCCTCCGCTCAAGGCTTCAAAAGCAACAAATGCCTATGCCGGTGATATTGGCTCTGCCATGCTGGTTGGCGTTGACATGCCAACACTTGGCTGCTGGAAGATCACAGGTAAATATGCGGATACAGAATTGAGTTTTGTCGTGTGGGTTGCACCATAAATTAAAAACCTTGCGAAGATTGCGAACTTCGCAAGGTTTAATTCACTCAATCGCCTCTCTTAACTTCCTTGCCAGTCTTCCAAAATGAGGGGTGTAACGGATATCATCATGGCGAGGCCGTGGCAGGTCCACTTTCAAATCCAGCTTCACTTTGCCCGGACGTTGCGTCAAGACAAGAACCCGATCTGCCAAGAATAAAGATTCGTTGATCGAATGCGTCACCATGATGACGGTCTTCTGTCGCATTTGCCAGATGTGCGATAGCTCATTCCACATGCGTTCGCGGGTCAAGGCATCCAGCGATCCAAACGGCTCATCGAGCAGGAGCAGGTCCGGGTCGTGGATGAGCGCGCGCGCAATTGCCACGCGTTGCGCCATCCCGCCAGAGAGGTCACGCGGCAGTGAGTCCTCGAATCCCTGTAATCCAACCAGTTCGATCATCTCCTGCGCCTTCGTGCGCGCGCTGTCCTCATTCATCTGCTTCACTTCCAGCGGAAGTTTGATATTCTCAATGACTGTGCGCCATGGCATGAGGTTTGCCTGTTGAAAGACCATGCCGGTGCTTGGCTGTTCCCCGTGACCGAACATGAATGAACCCGATGTTGGAAAGATCAACCCGGCAAGGATCCGTAACAGAGTCGTCTTGCCTGAACCCGATGGACCCAGCACACACACAAACTCAC
>DASWEH010000253.1:0-2928 GCA_036394895.1 Anaerolineales bacterium | reverse complement strand
TTGCGAGGGCAGTGTTTTTTGCCTGAAGCAATCTCCTCGCAATGATGGGAAAGAGGACAAATGGAATCAAAACCCGATACGATCAAAATCTCTGCCTCCCACCGTGAAGAGATCTTTGCCTCTCACGCCAATTTATACGTGACGGTGAAAGGTTCTTCGGTTGTCAGTGGCAATGAAGCAATGAAGAAAGCCAAAGAGGTGAGTCAGCTTGTCGAAGCGCTGACCAGTTTTGGGCTAAGTCCCGACATGATCCATTTGCAGGGAGTCCGAATCGAAACGTCAAGTGGTGGCGCCTGGGCGCCACTCAAGTCATCCAGTGCCATCTATCACTTAAAGATCAAATCTGAAAAACTTGAACAACTTGCTGAATTGCTGGACATCGTCGCAGAACAAAAAAATGCCACACTCGAACGCATTGAATGGAGATATCCCGAAGAGGCGGCGCGCGAACGTGGGTTGGAGGGTGCCATTGCAAAAGTGAAAGCCAAAGCTGAAAAGGTTGCTGTAGCCATGGGTGTGAAACTCTTGGGTGTATACGATTTTATGGAAAACGCATTTGATGAAGAAAGACCACCTATGCCTTTTCAGGCGATGGAGATGAGCATGAAAACACGCGCAATGGCGCCTGCGGAACCCAGCCTGAACATGGATATTCAGCATAGCAAAACAATCCAAGTGAATGTCGACATCTGGTATCGAGTATCCTCGTTCTAATTTTGGCAGCACAGATGCGCGCCAATCAAGTTCATACGCACATTGTTCAACATCCCTTTGCATCACTCATGCAAGGCGCTCTCTTAAACTCATACGATGAAAATGGAAGGGATCTTATTTTAGAGGTTCAAGGATTACAAGTCATTTCTTCTGAACTATTCGAACGAGCAGGGAAAATATATGAACAAATCGTGGGCAAGTATATTCCTCTGCAGATAAGATTTTCGAATATATCTCAACTTAATCGTGCCGAATTTTTTACTCCTCTAGAGAATATCGCACAGGATGATCCTTTGCGCACGATCGAAGATATGCTGTCCTGGCGTCAACCTAATACGCCGGATATTTTTCACATGATCGGATTATGGAATCCTGTTGATGCTGGAATGGATTTTTTCGCTCAGAAAGTAAAGTACGAAAAACAAGAGGCTACCCGTACATCGATTGCTTTGGAGCGCGACTGGTCTCCTGCGCCTCCTATGCCGGATCGATTGGTTCCACGACCGAATTATTTATACCGACGCTTTGGGGGTGATCCAATTACTATTCAGATCGAGAAGAATGTCTATCATCATCGACTCTTCATTGGCGGTTTGGATGTTCAATCCGCTGATCGTCCCCAAGTGGACGCGGTCCCGAATCTGGGTGAAGAGGCAAGTCGCTGGGTAAAGGGGCAAAGCCGTCACTTCAATGACCGCACGCGGAGCAAAGGCGAAGGGTCAGATGGAATGACGGTAGAGGAAATCTATGAAGAAGCAGATTGGGTAATTGAACACCTAAAAAATAATCAGCGCGTTCTTGTCCATTGTATTGCAGGAATGAACCGTTCGACCACAATTTGTTGTGCGGTGCTCATCCTGCTCGAAGGCCTCAGCGCAGAAGCAGCGCTCGATCGTGTACGTGAACATCACCCCTGGGCACGACCAGATTCATATCATTGGCTTGCACTACGTTGGTTGGCATCAAATCCATTCTGAAAACCCCACTCTTTAATACGTTAATCTACCTGTCCAAATAGATATCTTCCATTGAAAGTTCGTCTTCCACCGGTTCCATGTGTGTGAAGACTGTAACGACGCCACCCAGTGTGGCACGGATATCGGATTCGAAATCCTCAGCGACATGATGGGCATCATGAACTGTCCATTCGCCAGGGACCAACATATGTACAGAGACGAAGCGCCGCGCCGCAGCCTGGCGGGTACGCAATGCATGAAAGGTAACCCCCTTTTCGCGATACTTTTCCATGACATTGGTTATCAAATTCTGTTCCTGGATAGGTAGAGCTGCGTCCATAAGTCCGGAAACCGAACGATTAACCAGTTGAAAGCCTGTCCAAATGATGTTAAGAGCAACAGCAATTGCGACAAGCGGATCAAGGATTTGCCAGCCCGTGAAGCCCGCGATGGCAACACCGCTAATCACGCCCGCGGAAGTCCACACATCAGTCATCAGATGATGCGCGTCTGCTTCAAGGCTAATGGAACGCCGATTCCTTCCTTCGCGTAACAGAATACGGGAAACGATGAAGTTAACGGCTGAAGCTGCTATTGAAACAGCTAACCCGAGTCCCAATTGTTCCAACTCACGCGGATGAAACAACCGGCTGACTGCTGCGCTGATAATCCCTATGGAAGCGCCGAGGATCAGAAGTCCTTCCGTCACGCTGGCAAAGTATTCAGCTTTGCTATGACCATACACATGAATCTCGTCAGCTGGGCGTGCCGCGATGGTGAGCATAACGAGCGCCATGATTGCTCCTGCCAAATTGACAAGCGACTCAATGGCATCAGACAACAAACCCACTGAACTAGTTAGAAAATACGCGCCTGTTTTCAGAACAATGGTTATGATTGCCGCGGCAATGGAAAGCCAGGCGAAGCGCGTGAGGAAGGCGCGGTTTTGCATCAAATCACTATGCTCGGCTTGTTTATGAGGCATGTTGTTATGATACTTGTATGAAGGAAAGTTGAGAATAGGCAAAAGTCATGAGTTCCTTGCTGGAATAAAAAACTCCGAGGCATATTATCTCGGAGTTTTGAAGTGCAGATCACATTTACTCAGGATGTGACTTATACCAAGCGACAGTCTGCTGGATTGCCTCCCGCATCGACATTGCTTTCATTCCAAATGTTTTTTCGAATTTGCTCGAGTCAATGATAAAAGGGGCTTCGAACTCGTACATCATCTCCACGGTCTCTTTTGCCTCAGGAA
>DASWEH010000252.1:0-4920 GCA_036394895.1 Anaerolineales bacterium | reverse complement strand
CCGTGTCGTTTGTTTTACCCCTCGTCACGATTTGACTCTGCCTGAGCTCGATCGAAGCACTATCGAAACCATCATTTGTACATGGATTGACCAGACTGTGGAGCTCAGCGCAAAGGATTTCGTTCAATATGTACAGATTTTTGAAAACAAAGGCGCGATGATGGGCTGTTCCAATCCACATCCGCATAGCCAGGTTTGGGGAACTCAATATGTTGTCAACGAGCCCGCTAAAGAGCTAGAACGTCAGAGAGTTTACTTCAGCGAGCACGGCCGCCCGCTTTTGGCAGATTACTTGCGGCAAGAATATAAACGCAAAGAGCGCATCTTGTTTTCAAACGATCATTTCACCGCTCTGGTCCCTTACTGGGCGGCATGGCCGTTTGAAACGATGATTATCGCGCATCGAAATGTTGCCTCGCTCGGTGAAATGAGATCTGCCGAAGTAAGCGCGCTGGGCGAAATTCTAAGACGCCTTACGATACGTTATGATAACCTTTTTGAAACCTCGTTTCCCTATGCAATGGGATTTCACCAGGCTCCGTGCGACAGCCAACCTCACCCCGAATGGATCTTACACGCGCACTTCTACCCACCATTATTGCGTTCTGCTACCATCCGTAAGTTCATGGCGGGATATGAAATGTTAGTGATGCCTCAGCGCGACCTCACACCTGAATTCGCTGCAGAAAGCCTGCGCTCCCTCTCGGACCTGCATTACAAACTTCGCTAAACGTTGCCCTTAACCCACCGGCTCTCAATCCAGTATCCAATAATGTGAGCAGAATGGCTTTATCGCGTTCGGACGTAGATCGCTCCAGGATGAACTCCCGGCGGTGATCTGTCACTGTCTCTTCGCAGAAATCACGAGCCTTGATCAGAAGTTCAATATCCCGTAGTATTCGATATGTCGGAAGCGACAGTCTACCCTCTGCGGTAGGCTGTCACTTTTTTTGACGCTTATGACATTACGAACTCTGCCTGCATGCGATAACTTATATATCTCTTGGAAACCTAAAAAGGCTTTTTCTGCTATATCTCATGGATAGTCAACCCAAGGTCTTGTTCTACGGAAATTCGCTGGTGTTAGCTGGGGTCCAGGCTACTTTTAAGGGCTATGCCGGGTTCGAAGTCATCGCCTTAGATCAGCCGGCAACCGAGCGTGAACTGCTCGCATTCGACCCGAACGTAGTTGTTTTTGACATGGGAGCCTTGGAATCCAAATTTCTATGTGCGCAAATGCAGGAACTGCCCGGAGTCCTGCTGATCGGCGTTCATCCTGAGAGTCATGAGGTGTTGTTAACCGGGCAGGCGGCCGGTTCCATATCGCTAGAGCAGATTACACAGATCGTGCGTGATTTGATCGGGCCCAGGGTTGTGCAGCCTATTTCCCCACCTGCCAAAGGCACTTAGTCCCTCTGGCCTTACACGGCGGAAGTCATAAAGATAGAGCTGAATTAATCAATAGTTTCAAGGCAGATTTAATGGTCCACTGGTATGTAATGCATAGCAAACCCCAAAAAGAAGCCTTGCTTCGTGAAAGACTTCGAATTCAAAGAATTGAGGTCTACTTACCGTCGATCCGGGTAAGGCCCGTCAATCCGCGTGCCAGGAAAGAACGGCCTTTTTTCCCAGGGTACTTGTTTGTCCACGTGGATTTGGAAAAAATTCCCATTTCTGAGTTGCAGCGGATACCTGGGTCAACTGGGATGGTATGCTATGGCGGCGAACCAGCTTATGTTGGGGATGCACTGATTCGAGAAATTCAGAAACAGGCCGAAGAGATTACTGACTCGGCTGACAGATATGTTGACCGTTTGAGACCGGGGGATTTGGTTGTGATTAACGACGGGCCTTTTGCAACTTACAAAGCAATGTTCGATTGCCGACTATCAGGTTCTGATCGGGTGCGCGTGCTTTTAGAGTTGCTCCAGGGTCAGAAGATACGTTTAGAACTATCTGGCAGGCAATTGCAGCCTTGAACACAGTAGCCACTCCCGCCAGTTTAACAGATTAGAAGTTGCGGCCGATTACAGCCTGATCCGAATTCGAAACGAATGTCGGGATGGCGGAGCATTGGTCGGAAAATCAGTTCGCTTTTTTTTCGTAAATCTTTTATTATGCATCTTCATTGGGAGGTGATTACGCGTGAACCTTCGAAACGTAATCCAAAATCGACATCTGGTCCTGATAACCCAGCAGATCAAGAACGCAAATTCGATTATTCCGAGAAACGTACAATGGATGCTCTATGTGACCACCTTGGTCATATCTGATGCGGCTATGATCTCTCTGGCTTTTTGGTTGGCGTATTATTTTCGTTTTCAACTTTTTGTCGACTATTTTGAATCTAAGGCAATGATCTCTTTTGAACATTATCGATTTTTGTTCTATTCCATGCCATTCCTTTGGCTTGGGATCTTTGCTGTCAATGGGCTGTACTCTAAAGATAACCTGCTCGGGGGAACTCGTGAATACTCAAGCGTTTTTCGTTCCGCCACACAGGGCTTTCTTTTGATAGCCATTGCAGGTTTCCTCGAACCACCGTTGATTATTGCACGTGGTTGGCTCTTCATGACTTGGGGTTTCACATTTATGTTCGTGGCTGTAGCCCGCTTTTTATTAAGAAGGATCGTTTACGGCCTTCGCAGGCATGGATTCTTTCTGACCCCTGCTGTCATCGTTGGGGCAAATGAGGAAGGACGCTGGCTCGCAGAACAGCTGCTTCACTGGGAGACCTCTGGTCTGCACCTGATTGGTTTTGTCGACAAAAAGGCCCCCGCAGCTTTTCCGTTATTTCATCATCTCGTTTGCTTGGGTTCTGTGGATAAACTAGGCGAGATCATTGAGCAATATAGGATTGGCGAGGTGATTTTGGCTTCAAGTGCATTTTCAACTCGGGATTATCTCCTGGAAATCTTCAGAAGGTATGGGGTCACCGACGAAGTGAAGATTCGTATGTCTTCCGGTTTATACGAGATACTTACGACCAGTTTAACAGTTAATGAGTTTGCCTACGTGCCTCTGGTCTATGTAAACAAAGTTCGCCTGACTGGCATCGATACCATTGTGAAATTTGGGCTGGATTATGTTCTTGCCACTGTCAGTCTGATCCTCCTTTCTCCCTTCCTTGCCTTCATTTCGATCTTGGTGAAAATCAGCTCCCCCGGTCCTGTTATTCACAAAAGATTGGTGATGGGATTGAATGGCAAACAATTCCATGCCTTGAAATTCCGCACGATGGTGGCGAATGGCGATGAGATCTTGAAGAAATCACCCGAATTAATGGAAGAGCTCGCAAAAAACCACAAGCTAAAAAATGATCCGCGGATCACACGCATTGGTGCTTTCCTGCGTAAGTACAGCCTCGACGAGTTGCCTCAATTGATTAACGTGCTTAAGCGCGATATGTCATTGGTTGGACCGCGAATGATCTCGCCACCCGAAGTGTCGATGTACAAGCAGTTTGATATGAACCTTTTGACCGTTTTGCCCGGCATTACCGGATTATGGCAGGTAAGCGGGCGCTCAGATATTTCCTATGAGGAGCGCGTGCGTTTGGATATGTATTATGTTCGGAATTGGAGCATTTGGTTGGATCTCCAGCTTTTGTTCCAAACAATTCCTGCCGTCATTAACGGACACGGCGCCTATTAAACCATAGGCGTAGTCAATTCGGCATATTGGAGCAAATTGTTTGATCATTATTCAGACGCCACTAAGGATTAGTTTTTTCGGCGGGGGAACAGACTTTTCTTCCTTTTTTATGGAGGAGGGAGGTTGTGTGCTGAGCTCCGCAATTGACAAATATATTTTTGTGACGATCAAGGAACGATTTGATAACAAATTACGCATTGGGTATACACAGACTGAGATTGCGGATCAGATCGACCAGATCCATCACGAGTTGATTCGGGAGGCTCTCCGGTTGACAGGTATCAAGTGTGGAATAGAGATCACGACAATGGGTGATATCCCATCCGAAGGTTCAGGTCTAGGATCTTCCAGCACGGTCGTGGTCGGTGCTTTACATGCGATGTATGCTTATCTGGGTGAGATTGTATCTGCTGAAAGGCTGGCACGAGAGGCTTGCACGATCGAAATCGAAATTTTAAAGAAACCAATAGGAATACAAGATCAGTACATTGCAGCCTATGGAGGGCTTCGGTATTTTGAATTTTTGCCTGGCGGGGAGGTCAAAGCCGAAAGACTCACAATCTCAGCCGAGTCGCAAAGGGTATTGAACAATAACTTTCTATTATTCTTTACAGGTGTCAGTCGTAGTTCATCCTCTATTCTCAGTGAGCAAACTAGAAATATAAAGGATCGCAGGGGGGAATTGCGAGAGATCAAACAGATGGCCAGGCAGGCCAGACATGATATTGAACAGGGCAGTATGGACAGTCTTGGTGAGCTGATGCATCAATCTTGGGAGTTGAAAAAACGTCTGGCAGGAACGATTAGCAATGAGCGCATTGACGCAATGTATGAAACCGCCCGTCGCGCAGGCGCTATTGGAGGCAAACTTACTGGTGCAGGAGGGGGAGGATTTCTATTGTTATATGTCCCCTATCAGTGTCAAAACGAAGTAAGAACGGCGTTGAGCGGCTTACAGGAGCTACCATTTCGACTCGAAGCGGATGGAACCAAAGTGATCTTCAATTATCGGCGTTCCTAGGCATAGTCAAGGATCAAGGACAAGTTACGATGGAACTTATTCAAAATTATATATCAACATTGCAGCTCACCATGGATCAACTTCCCCAGCAATTGATTGCTGAGGTCATTGACGTATTACAGCAGGCTCGTAGGAAGGGCAACCAGGTGTTTATTTTGGGAAACGGCGGCTCAGCTTCGACGGCCTCCCATTTTGCCTGTGACTTGGCAAAGAATACGCGACAAGAAGGTCTGCCACATTTTCGT
>DASWEH010000251.1:0-7024 GCA_036394895.1 Anaerolineales bacterium | reverse complement strand
ATCGAGGCCCGTACTCTGGCGAACTTGTCTAATGGAAGAGACGATTTCAGGAATGGACAGATCTGAATACGAGGCAGCGGACATGTCCGAAAAGCCGCCGGTCCACCCGCCGCCATGATCAGACATAATGAGCGCGTATTTATTTGCCGGGTAATGTTGAATTGCCCAGGTGACAAAATCGATCAGGGTTTGCGGGTTACCCGTGTCTACTTCGCCCACCGATTCGACAACCGGTGAATTGATATGATCGAGGTCATTATCCTGCGTAAGGAGATATCTGCGCGTGTCCGACCAATCTCCATCACCGGTAAATGCACCTGAATACCTGTCGATTTGGACAACGATGTTCAACTGCGGATTGGAACCAACTAGTTCCATCTCGTTGATGTCGAACCACATATTCTCTTCCAGCACTTCATCGTCCGCCGCGGAGTAAACAATAACAGTCCATTCGGGCAGATCGGAGGTATTCACCGACGATTGTGTAGGAGGAATTTCCGTCTGAGGATTTTCTGCCGGAGCGTTGAAGCTGGCGATGATTCGATCTCCATAAAAATAAAGTCCAACGGCAGCACAGCACACACATGCGAGACAAATCGCAACGACAGCTCCAATGGATGGAATGACCCATTTTGAATTTGTATTTCTCATAGCATTCTCCTTAAAATAAAACCGCTCGAAAATTTCAAGCAGATTCAAAATAATGCGCCGATTGTAATACAGCATTAACTACAAGACCCCATTGCAATGTTTTCGTTACAAAACTAAATTGGAAGTAATTCTGTGGTTGTATCTCTTGACTTCTTGCGTGACATATCCTTCACATAATGAATAGAGCCTGGGGTATTGTACTTTTCTTTGTATGCCTGACTCACCAAATCTTTCAATCGCTCACTGGGCGTCTTAACAGCCCGGATGGCAAACTCCTGCTTACCGACGAACATACTCCCATAAGGGTCTTCGAGAAATGCCCGCCACCAACTACGTGGTTTCATGCTCCATGACCGCACAAAAACACTTCCTTCCACAACGACTGCCCAAATTCCGATCACGCGATGAGTTGAATCTTTGCCTGCGCGTATGCCCAGGATCTTTTCTTTCTGGATTGTTGCCAGGAGATCATCCGTGAAGCGATTTTTGGTCTTCATTTCCTCATAGATTACTATTTCAGGCGGGAAAATTTTAAACATACAGGCATGGATACTTCCACATCATGCCCAGTTTTAAACAATTGACCACTCTCCGAATCGATTCTAAAGGTGACAATGCTATTCGTTTTCTGATTTGCAACCAACAGGAAGGCTCCACTCGGATCAATTGCAAAGTTACGCGGTTCTCGGCCTTCCGTCAAGGTGTGATTTCGATAGATCAATCGACCAGTATCCTGATCAACGAAAAAACAGACCATACTGTCGTGCCCACGATTGGACGCATAGAGATACTCTCCACTCGGAGAGATGTGAATATCGGCGCACAGATTTTCGCCATGAAAATCCTTTGGCAGCGCTGGGACGGTCTGCAGCTCTTCGAGTTTTGCATCCTCAGCATGATAGCGATAACCGATCAAGGTAGAGTTCAATTCGTTGATCAAATAGGCATATTGTCCGCTGGGGTGGAATGTTAGATGACGTGGACCTGCACCTGGCTGTACATCTACTTCAGCATGTTTATGCAGCTTCCCGTTTTCCAAGTCCATTTGATAGATAAGAAGTTTGTCCAACCCCAGCTCAACTGTAATTGCAAAACGATTTGTCGGGTCAGGAAGGATACAGTGAGCATGGGGGCCGGTCTGCCGTTCGGGATGAACGCTCGAACCTGCGTGCTGAATCACATCGGAGGCAGCGCCCAACCGCCCATCCGGTTGGATCGGGAATATGGCGACACTTCCGCTCGTGTAATTGGCGATCAAAGCAAAGCGGCCCGTCTGCTCGATACTCACGTAGCAGGGGTCACTTCCGTGTGAGAGTTGATCGTTCAATAAAGTAACTTGGTCAGACTCGATGGAGAATGCACTCACGCCACCCCCAGCCTGTCCACCGTAATTTTGGACTTCATTTACGGCAAAGAGAAAACGTTGCCCAGGATGGATTTCCAAGAATGAAGGATTGAGAACATTTTTTATGACCCTCTCAAACGTGAGTTCTCCAGAAGATGGATCCATTCGATAAACATAAATCCCCTTGCTTTGACTTCCTTCAGGTTCTGTATAGGTTCCAACGAAAACGAATGGAGTTTTTAACAAGTTTGTCTCCTCAAAGAGATTTTGACCTTACCCTTTCTTTTCTTCCTCTTCCAGTTCCACCAGCAATAGATCCAACGCGCCGACAGAGATTTGTAATTCGCGCAGGGAGATCAGCATCGAAACCATCATCAGGATCAATGCAATCGCAAACGTCCACTGACCACCCGGGATCCAGCCTGCGAAGAGCGCAAACATGCTGACAACACAAAATAACAAGCTCAGTACGCCAAAAATCTGCATGTTCCGAATCAGATAGATTCGATAACGCAAATTTGCGATCTGACCCAGCAAATTGTCATTGGCTTCATTTTTATAGCGATCATGCAGGTTGCGAATGATCGTAGCAAGCGTGAGGAAACGATTTGTGTACGCCAGCATCAAGAGCGAAATGGCTGGGAACAAAAGCGCGGGAGTGGTGAGGGTGATTTCCATGGGAGGGATTATATCTCGACCTCACCCCCGACCCTCCTCCTAAAAGGAGAGGGGAGTCACGAAAGTTTGTATTTATGCTTTCAAATCTTCAGCCCGGATCGGAATATGTCTGATCCGCTTGCCAGTCGCTGCAAAGACAGCATTCGCCACCGCCGGGGCAATAGGCGGCACACCCATCTCACCCATACCTGAGGGCTGGCTGTCGCTGTCCACGATATAAACTTCCACAAGCGGCATCTCATTCATCTGGAGAAGGGGATAATCATGAAAATTGCTTTGCTGAATATGGCCCTCTTTGAGTGTGGCTTCGGCTTTCAATGTTGCGGTTAGCCCAAAGGCGATGCCGCCTTCGATCTGTGCAGCGACATTATCTGGATTGACCACCTGACCACAATCCACAGCGGCAACGACGCGATGAACACGGATCTTGCCATCTTCGTCGACTGACACCTCTGCAACATAAGCCACATGCGTTACTCCAAACGTGGCATGATACGCCAATCCGCGCCCCCAGCCTTGGGGAAGAGGCTTGCCCCAATCCGCTTTTTCCGCGGCGAGCTTAATTACTTCTGCAGCGCGGTCCGAATACAATTCGAGGCGCAGGTCCAATGGATCACGTTTGAATTCATACGCCAGCTCATCGATGAAGGATTGCGTGGCATACGCCTGAGGGAAATTCTCCACAGAACGCCATGCGCCGGTGGGGACAATAAATCCGCCCATTGAACGCGGAATCGGGATATTCATTCCATCCAATGGATAGCGAATACCCTGCACACTCATCGGATGGTAAAAATCGTGCTGAAGGTCATCATCCCGCGTCCACACCACCTGCACAGGCGCATTGACCGCCATGGAAACGCGTACTGCCTCTTGAGCATAATCGGTTTGCAGGCGGCGTCCAAATCCGCCACCGATCAAGGGCACATTGACAATCACCTTATCGACAGGCAACTTTGCAATGCTCGCTGCAGCCCGCTGCACATCCTGTGGGCTCTGCGTTGGCGCCCAGACTTCACAGATGCCATTATGAACATAAGCAGTGCAATTCATCGGCTCCATGGTGGCGTGAGCTTCGTAAGGAATTTCATACAACGCCTCCAGGGTATTTGGCTTGAGCTTATTTTTTGTCAAATTTTTGATTGCCGCGTTCCTGAACGCTTCACTGCTCTCGTCGGCGTTCTTGCCTCCATCCCAATTTACCTTCAACGCGTTGCGTCCCTGAATGGCAGCCCAGGTATTCTCTGCTACAACTGCAATGCGATCATCCAGAGGGACAATCTGTTTAACGCCTGGTACGGCTTGCGCGGCGCTATCGTCATAATTGACAAGCGTTCCGCCAAAGATAGGACAACGTGCGATCGCGGCAAATAACATATCGGGCAGGCGCACATCCATTCCAAAGATTGCTTTGCCGCTGATGATTTGAGGAGCATCCCAATGCCCTTTGCTTACGCCAACGATTTTGAACTGCGATCTGTCTTTGACTTTCACCTCTTTTGGCAGGTCGAGTTTCGAGGCTGCCTCAACCAGATCGCCATAAAAAATTTTCTGCTGACCATCTGGATGAATGACAAAGCCTGCCTCTGTCTTACACTGGGATGCATCTACATCCCAGATCCCTGCGGCAGCTTCGACCAACATTTGTCGTGCAGTTGCACCTGCCAAACGTAACCCCAAATAATAATGTGAGATGCTGACACTTCCGCCCGTCAATTGATCGCCATATTTTGAATCGGTCTGCGCCTGCACAACACGAACAGAGTTCCAATCCACGTCGAGTTCTTCTGCGATCAACATAGCAATGGCTGTACGTATCCCCTGTCCCATATCGGAGCGAAATGCATAAATCGTCAGAATCCCATCCTGATCCATCTTCAGGTAAACGTTTGGAGCCCAGTCAATCGACGGGCGAGGCGTGGAAGTAGGACTTAGTGGTGTAACGGTAGCAGGAATCGGGGCGTCTGAGGCGCAGGCATCCAAATAAACCGCCAGGACCAAACTACCCCCTGCCGCGCCGACCACTTTGATAAAATCGCGTCGAGTCAATTGATTCTTCATGTCACACCTCCTCTGCAGCTCGATGAATTGCTTTGCGAATCCGCTGATAGGTTCCACAGCGACACAGCACATCACTCATCGCAGCCTCAATATCCGCCTCACTGGGATGAGGATTCTTTTGTAACAACGCAGCCGCGTTCATGATCTGACCTGGCTGGCAATAGCCACATTGTGTGACATGTTCTTCCATCCAGGCTTTTTGCAGAGGATGAGAATTATCTGGTGAAAGTCCTTCGATGGTTGTGATTGTTTTTCCTGCTACATTCTGTACGAGCGTGACACAGGAACGCGTTGGTTCCCCATCGATCAGTACTGTGCATGAACCACACAGTCCCATCCCACAACTGAATTTGGTCCCTGTAAGTCCACCAAGTCGCGCAAGACCCAAAGCAGAGGCATCTGTGCCTCGGCTTGAACCGTGTATGCCTGACCGTTGATTTGAAGGTCATAAGATGGCATGGATCGTCCCTCCCGAAATCAAATGTGATCTACAAAATGCAATATCCCCATAAATGATTATAAGATTCCCCGAGATATTTTCTACTGTTTAATGACTGTTTTCCAAACTGCGAATGTCACATTTTCCAGTCAGATAAGGAAGACTTAGGCAGATCCAAATGCAATAACGTCCCGAAGGTTCCTGCAATTCGGGCTTGCTTTCTGCTCAAACCTTCGGGACGGTGCATAACATCAGAGATTAAGTAAACCCAAACGCGATGTGTGTGGGATTAACCAGAACCATGGAGGCTTGCAAAGCAGGCATCTGCGGCAGATAGGGATTGGTGATCCAGACATCGTAGACCGACATCCAGGAGACGCGCGCGGATTCCAGGCTGGTATCCACTTCGGTATGCGTCGAGATGCGGATCGTTCCTTTCATCGCGAACGTGCCAACCAGCAACTCTACCACTTCCATTTTGCGGTCGGCTTCACTGGGGTCGTAATCCAGGGGTTCATCGGTGGGAGGCAGAGTATGAAACGCGACGACTTCAGATGTGGGAAAGTAAATTTCAGAATAGGACAATGCCTTGACAGGGCTTCCCCCAAATATAAGTACTTGAGGCTTGAGAATATGGATATATCTGGGTGCGCCGTCCGTCCGCAGCCAGATGTTCACTCGCGGAACGTTCTGTTTTACCACTACCTCACCGCGCACGACACCATGTTTGGAATAGAGCATGGCTGGAGTTGTCTTTTCATCGGGTCTGAGAATGTAGGTCATTGTGCCTCCATAAATATTATACTCTTGCGGCGTTCTCTGTTTCCCGTTTATACTGCTTTTTGCTTTTCAACTTTGGAATCAACTATGGACACTCAGCGCTCTTCGCCTCTTTCGCGGACCGATTTCCTGGCCGCCATCCTGATCGGAATCGCCGCTCTGGCTTTATATATCCGTACGCTCGCCCCCTCGCTGCTGTGGGGCGACTCGGCCGAGTTCCAAACTCTCTCTTATACACTAGGTATGACGCATCCCAGCGGTTACATGACCCAGATCATGTTTGGCAAACTGTTCACTTATATCCCTGTTGGGAATATCGCCTATCGCGTCAATCTAATGTCCGCATTCTTCGGTGCATTGGCTGTAGCAGAGACGTACCTTATTGTGCGCTTGCTCGGCGGTTGGCGCGTTGCTGGCATTAGCGCGTCCCTCCTGCTCACACTGACAGAGGGATTCTGGTGGCGCGCGCTGCTGGCCGAGTCTTACGCTCCTGCCGCGGGAATGCTCGCTGGGATCTGGCTATTGGTTTTGCTGTGGAGAAATACAGGAAAGTGGATCTATTTGTTTCTGGCAGGCATGGCGGGCGGATTAAGCGTAGGCATCCACAGTACTGTTGTGATGACGTCCATATCAGTGCTGGTCTTTATAGCGCTCACCGCGCGGAAACGTGTCGACTGGTTCGCCGCAGCCGCAGGCGCGCTCCTTGGAGTGGCGCTCACGTTCAGCTTCTTTCTCTATCTCGATCACAACGATCCACCCTCGAGTATCTATAACACCGTGTATCGAACAAATCTAAGCGCGTTCGGGTTAACCGCAAACCAGTTCGATACACCCCTAAAACGCTTCTTTGCTATTTTCCCTGCCAAACATTTCTGGTCATACTATTTCACGGCCTCGTCTGAAGAGATGGGTCGGCGCCTGGTTGAATACTTTGCCTCGATTCCGCTTTGGGCGATTATTTTGATTTTTTTTGGCGGACTGGCATTGTTGAGGGAACGACCGCCTGACGGGTTTTATCCCATCATTGCCTTCTTCATTATCTGGGGTTTTGCCATCACGGTTTCATTTTC